>NZ_CAWURG010000037.1:0-118552 GCF_963924895.1 uncultured Sphaerotilus sp. | reverse complement strand
GAAGTCGCCTCCGGCTACACGGTTTCACTCTCGCAGCCCGCCGTCACTGACGTCGTCGTCAAGCTCACCTACTCCGGTACGGCCACCGACGGTTCCGACTACACCGCCGTCACCTCCGTCACGGTCCCGGCTGGTCAGACCTCCGCGACGTTCGACATCACCACCATCGACGACGCCCTCGCCGAAGGCACCGAGACCATCACCGTCTCGCTCGGCGAAATCACCGGTGGTGGCTTCGAGGCCATTGCCGGCAACCCGGCACAGGCCACCGTTACGACCTCGATCACCGACGACGCCGGTCCGTTCGGCCCCGGCACGCCTGAGCCCGAGGACACCTGCCTAGTCTCGATCTCCGGCCCAGGCTCGGTCGTCGAAGGCGAAGTCGCTTCCGGCTACACCGTCTCGCTGAGCCAGCCTGCCGTCACCGACGTCGTCGTCAAGCTGACCTATACCGGCACGGCCACCGACGGTTCAGACTACACCGCCGTCACTTCGGTCACGGTCCCCGCCGGTCAGACCTCCGCGACCTTCGACATCGCCACCATCGACGATGCGCTTGCCGAAGGCACCGAGACCATCACCGTCTCGCTCGGCGAGATCACCGGTGGTGGCTTCGAGGCCATTGCCGGCAACCCGGCACAGGCCACGGTCACGGTCACGACTTCGCTCGTCGATGACTCCGGTCCGTTCGGCCCAGAGGACACCTGCCTCGTCTCGATCTCCGGCCCAGGCTCCGTCGTCGAAGGCGAAGTCGCCTCCGGCTACACCGTCTCGCTGACCCAACCTGCCGTCACCGACGTCGTCGTCAAGCTGACCTATACCGGCACGGCGACCGACGGCTCCGACTACACCGCCGTCACCTCGGTCACGGTCCCGGCCGGTCAGACCTCCGCGACGTTCGACATCACCACCATCGACGACGCGCTTGCCGAAGGCACCGAGACCATCACCGTCTCGCTCGGCGAGATCACCGGTGGTGGCTTCGAGGCCATTGCCGGCAACCCGGCACAGGCCACGGTCACGGTCACGACCTCGCTCGTCGACGACTCCGGTCCGTTCGGTCCCGAGGACACCTGTCTCGTCTCGATCTCTGGCCCCGGTTCCGTCGTCGAAGGTGAAGTCGCCTCAGGCTACACCGTCTCGCTGAGCCAGCCTGCCGTCACCGACGTCGTCGTCAAGCTCACCTACACCGGCACGGCCACCGACGGCTCCGACTACACCGCCGTCACCGAAGTAACCATTCCGGCCGGCCAGTCGTCAGCGTCGTTCGACATCGCCACCATCGACGATGCCCAGGCCGAGTCCTGCGAGTCGTACACCGTCGCACTGGGCGAGATCACCGGCGGCGGCTTCGAGCAGATCGCCGGCAGCCCGCTGCACGCGTCGGTGACGACGTCGATCCAGGACGACACCGGCCCGTTCGGCCCCGGCACACCCGGCCCGGAAGACACCTGCCTCGTCTCGATCACGGGCCCCGACGCCGTCGTCGAAGGGGAAGTGGCCTCGGGCTACACCGTCACCCTGTCGCAGGCATCGACCAGCGACGTCGTCGTGCAGCTGAGCTATTCGGGCACGGCCGAAGCCGGCGTCGACTACACCAAGGTGGCGTCGATCACGATTCCGCCCGGGGTGACGTCCTACTCGTTCGGGATCTCGACGCTGGACGATGCGCTGGCCGAAGGCGCCGAGCAGTTCTCGGTCCAGCTGGGCACGGTCAGCGGGGGGTCGTTCGAGGCCATCGCCCTCGACCCGGCCCACACATCCGTCACGACCTCCATCGTCGACGACGTCGGACCGATGGCACCGAACAACCCGCCCGGCACGCCCGACGCCAGCGACACCGTGCTGGTGTCGATCACCGGCCCGGACACCGTGGTCGAGGGCGAAACCTCCGGCGGCTATGTCGTCTCGCTGAGCCAGCCCGCCGTCACCGACGTCGTCGTGCGCCTCGTCTACACCGGCACGGCGACCGACGGCGCGGACTACGTCCGGACCAGTTCCGTGACGATTCCGGCCGGCCAGTCGTCGACCACCTTCCACCTCGCCACCATCGACGACGCACTGGCCGAAGGCACCGAGACCATCACCGTGGCGCTGGGCCAGATCTCGGGCGGCGGCTTCGAGGTCATCGCCGGCAACCCGGCGCAGGCCTCGGTGACCACCGCGCTGGTCGATGACAGCGGTCCGCTGGTGCCCGGCGGCGGCCAGCCACCGGACGCCCAGGACACCGTGCTGGTGTCGCTGACCGGCCCGGGCTCCGTGCTCGAAGGGGAAACCGCCAGCGGCTACACCGTCACGCTGTCGCAAGCGGCCCAGACCGACGTGCAGGTCACGCTGAGCTATTCCGGCACCGCCAGCGGGGGCGCCGACTACACGCAGGTGCTGTCGGTCACGGTGCCAGCCGGACAGACCTCGGCCAGTTTCGATCTGGCAACGCTGGACGACGCCCTCGCCGAAGGCACGGAAAGCATCGTCGTCGCGCTGGGCGACATCACCGGCGGCGGCTTCGAGGCCGTGCTGGCCAATCCGCTGGCGACCTCGGTCACCACCTGCCTGGTCGACGATGTCGGCCCCGGCGGCGCCACACCCGGCGCCGAGGACACGGCACAGGTCTCGCTCACCGGCCCCGGCCAGGTGCTGGAAGGTGAGGTCGCCACCGGCTACACCGTCACGCTGTCGCAGCCCGCCGTCACCGACGTGGTGATCAAGCTCAACTACGCCGGCACCGCCACCGATGGCGCCGACTACACCCGGGTCGCCACGGTGACGATCCCCGCCGGCCAGAGCAGCGTCCAGTTCGACATCGCCACGCTGCCGGACGCCGCGGCGGAGGGCGCGGAGAACTTCACCGTCGCACTGGGCGCGATCTCCGGTGGCGGCTTCGAGGAGATCCGCGGCAACCCGTCCGCCTACGCCGTGACGACCACCATCACCGACACCGCCCATGCGCCGACGCCGCAGGACGATGTCAGCACCGTCCGCGAGGACCAACCGCTCAGCGGCAACGTGCTCGCCAACGACAGCGATCCGGACGGCGATCCGCTGTCCGTGGCCGGCTACACCTGGGGCGATGTCCACCACCCGGCCGGCAGCACCGCGACGCTGCCCGGCATCGGCACGTTGGTCGTCGAAGCGGACGGCCGCTACACCTTCACGCCCGCCAAGGACTACGCCGGCCCGGTGCCGGAAGTGTCCTGCGTCGTCAGCGACGGGGCGCTCACAACGGTGTCCAACCTGACCCTGACGATCGAGGGCGTGAACGATGCGCCGACCCTGCTTGGCACCCGCGTCGCGCTGAGCGAGGCCGGTCTACCCGGAGGACTACCCGATGCCGGCACCGGGCCGCACGCCACCCAGGCCAGCGGCACGCTGCAGTTCAGCGATGTGGACAGCCCCACCCTGCACTTCACGCTCGAAGCACCCACCGGCCTGTACGCCAGCGGCGGCCAAGCCCTGGTGTGGAGCGGCGACGGCTCGGCGGATCAGCCACTGGTGGGAACGGCCGGCGGGCAGGTGGTCCTGAGTGCCACCATCGACGCCCAGGGCCACTACACGGTCGAGCTGCACGGCCCGCTCGACCACCCGGTGCGCAATGCCGAGGACACGCTCACGCTCTCGCTGGGCGTGCAGGTGAGCGACGGCCAGTCCACCAGCTCGGCCACGCTCGACGTGACCGTGCGCGACGACTCGCCCACCCCCTTCTGCACCGCCCGCAGCGCCGACCTGAGCCTGGTGCAGAACAACCTGCTGATCACGCTCGATGTCTCCGGCTCGATGGGCACCCGCGACGGCGTCAACGGCGAAAGCCGCCTGCAGAGCGCGATCAAGTCCATCACGAAGCTGATCGACTCCTACGACAACCAGGGCGAAGTGGCGGTCCGGCTGGTCACGTTCTCGACCACCGGCGCCGAGCGCGGCGACCACTGGATGAGCGCGGCCGAGGCCAAATCCACCCTCGCCTCGCTGTGCGCGGGCGGCAACACCAACTACGACGCGGCACTGGACGCGGCCCGCGGCGCCTTCACCGACAGCGGCCACCTGGACGGCGGCCACAACGTCGCCTACTTCTTCTCCGACGGCCGGCCGAACCTGCCGACGGGCGACGTCGGCATCGACGCCGGCGAGGCCCAGGTCTGGCAGAACTTCCTGAACCAGAACGACATCCAGTCCTATGCCGTCGGGCTGGGCAAGGACGTGCCGGTGTCGGCGCTGGAGCCTGTGGCCTGGAACGGCGTGACCGGCACCGACGACCTGTCGCCGCTGCTGGTCACCAGCTTCTCGCAACTGGACACGGTGCTCGCGCACACGGTGGCACCAGCGATCTCGGGCGACGTGGTCGACGGCGGGCTGCACAGCGTGACCGGCGCCGATGGGGGCCACCTGAGCGACATCGTCGTCAACGGCGTGCACCACCCCTGGGATCCGGCGACCAGTGCCTCGGACACAGTCACCTTCAAGACCGCCACGGGAGGGGAATTCACCTTCGACATGGAAACCGGCCACTACACCTACCAGGCCCCGGCCGGCGCCCGGACGGACTACCAGGAGGTGCTGAGCTTCACCGTCACGGACCGCGACGGCGACACCCGCGCTGGCCACATGACCCTGAGCATCAACGCCGATGGCAGCAGCCGCTACGACGGCCAGTGCACGCCACCGGCACCGACCGAGCCGGCTCCTTCGACCTGCCTGAGCGGCGGCGTGCTGTCCTGGACGCTGGCGGACCACCAGACCGACACGAGCGCCTGCTCCACCACGACCAGCACCAGCACGACGACCAGCAGCGGCAGCGGCGATGGCGGCCTGCACCTCAGCGACGTGCTGGGCAGCAGCGGGAGCCACGACACGCTGTCGAGCTGGAGCGGTTCGAGCTGCAGCACCTCGACCAGCAGCGGTACAGGCGCTGGGACGGGAACGGGCGGCACGTCGACCTCAACCAGCGCCGATGGCCTGAGCAGCGGCTCGACGGTGGACACGCAGCTCGCGCAGACGCTGATCCAGCAGCCGATCGACGCCCTGCACGGCTGCTGAGCCGCCGGCGATCAGCTCCGGTAGTCGGCGTTGATCGTGACGTACTCGTGCGAGAAATCGCAGGTCCAGACCGTGGCGACCGCGTCGCCACGGTTC
This sequence comes from uncultured Sphaerotilus sp., assembly GCF_963924895.1. Lineage (NCBI taxonomy): Bacteria > Pseudomonadati > Pseudomonadota > Betaproteobacteria > Burkholderiales > Sphaerotilaceae > Sphaerotilus > uncultured Sphaerotilus sp. The sequence continues at coordinate 113,425 of NZ_CAWURG010000037.1, read as the reverse complement.
AGGCCGACGCGCACGGTGATCTCGGCCTGCTTCATCACGCGCTGGCCGTCTTCCTCGCGGTACTGCGGCCGGCGCCCCCCCTGGTGGACGACGTGCACATCGTCCAGGTAGAGGTCGATCAGCGTCTGGTCGAGGTCGGCGATGCCGGCATAGCCGACCGCGGCCAGGATGCGGCCGAGGTTCGGGTCGCTGGCGAAGAAGGCCGTCTTGACCAGCGGCGAGTGGGCGATGGCGTAGGCTGCCTGCAGGCACTCGTCCTCGGTCCGGCCGCCTTCGATGCGCACGGTGATGAACTTGGTGGCGCCCTCGCCGTCGCGCACGATGGCCTGCGCCAGTTGCTGCGACACGGCGATGACCGCGTCGCGCAGCGCCTGGCCGTCCGCCGAGTCGAGCGACGTGATGGTCGGGTTGCCGGCCTGGTGCGTGGCGATCAGCAGGAAGCTGTCGTTGGTGGAGGTGTCGCCGTCAATGGTGATGCGGTTGAAGCTGCGGTTGGCGGCCTCGGTGACCAGCGGCTGCAGCAGCGCGGGGTCGATCGCGGCGTCGGTGGCCACGAAGCCGAGCATGGTGGCCATGTTCGGGCGGATCATGCCGGCGCCCTTGCTGATGCCGGTGACCGTCACGGTCTTGCCGTCGATCACGACCTGGCGCGAGGCGGCCTTGGGCAGCGTGTCGGTGGTCATGATGCCGGCGGCGGCTTCGGCCCAGTTGTCCGCCTTCGCGGCGGCCAGCGCGGCGGGCAGACCGGCCAGGATGCGCTCGCTCGGCAGCGTCTCCATGATCACGCCGGTCGAGAAGGGCAGCACGTCCTCGGGCGCGATGTCCAGCGCCTGCGCCAGCGCGATGCAGACCGAGCGGGCGCGCACCAGACCGTCGTCGCCCGTGCCGGCGTTGGCATTGCCGGTGTTGATGACGATGGCGCGCTTGGCGGGGCCGGCGGCGAGGTGGTCGCGGCAGATCTGCACCGGCGCGGCGCAGAAGCGGTTCTTGGTGAAGACACCTGCGACGCTGGAGCCGGGCGCCAGCAGCACGACGGTCAGGTCACGGCGGTTGGCCTTGCGCACGCCGGCCATCGTGATGCCGAGCTGCACGCCGGCGACCGGGTGCAGGTCCTGGGGATTGGGAGCGGTGAGATTGACGGGCATGGCAGTCTGACGGTCGAAGCGGAAGGAGCGCAGACGCGGCCCTCCCGGGCTTCAGCCCTCAGACGGTGGCCACGCTGTCGCGCGAATCGGCGATTGTAGGGACGCTGTCGGACGACAGGCGCGCCAGCAGGTACTGATCGCACAACTGCCCGCGGGAGTCGCGCTCGACCTTGCGCATCAGCCCTTCGCGCTGCAGGCCCAGGCTCTCGGCGAAGGCCAGCGCGTGCACGTTGCGCACGTCGCACCAGACCTCGATCCGGGCCATGCCGCGGCTGTAGGCCCAGTCCATCAGCGTCAGCGCCGCCTCGCGCACCAGACCGCGCCCGCGCTGGCGGCTGCAGCCGACAAATCCGATCTGGCAGCGCGGCACGCCGAAGTCGACGCTGTGCAGGTCGACACAGCCGACGTAGGTGCCGGTGTCGTGCTCGAAGGCCAGGTACATCACGCCCTCGCCTTCCGTGTCCACCCAGTCGCGCTGGCGCTCGCAGTGCTCGAGCGCCGCCACGGCATTCCAGTGGTGGTGGCCCCAGGCGATGAAGTCCAGGTCGGCCATCGACCGCTGCACGCTCGCATGGAACGCAGGCGCGTGGCGGGGATGGATCTTTTCCAGGCGAAGGCGTCGGCCCGGGATCGTTTCCGGGCTGCGGCGAAAGGTATCAGGTGTCATGGGCATCTCGGCGCGGATGACCGAGGATCAGGTCAGTTTGCCGTGGCAGAGCTTGAACTTCTTGCCGCTGCCGCAGGGGCAGGGATCGTTGCGGCCCGTGCGCTGCATCTGCGTTTCCGACAGTTCCCCCGAAGCGGCCTCGGTGTCCTGCGACACGCTGCCATCCTCGTTCGGGTGGGTGTAGGTGACGTTGGCAAGATGCTCCGCACGCTCCTCGATGGCCACCGCCGCCTGCGCCACTTCTTCCGGATTCTGGATGCGCACCGTCATCAGCAGGCGCGTCACCTCCATCTTCACCACGTCCAGCAGCTGGCTGAACAGCTCGAAGGCCTCGCGCTTGTACTCCTGCTTCGGGTTCTTCTGGGCGTAGCCGCGCAGGTGGATGCCCTGGCGCAGGTAGTCCAGCGCCGACAGGTGGTCGCGCCAGTGCGTGTCGATCGCCTGCAGCAGCACCATGCGGCCGAAGTTGCCGAACTGCGTGGCACCGACCTGCTCCACCTTGGCGTTGTAGGACGCATCCGCCGCCCCGCACACCGCCTCGACGATGTCCTCGTCGGTGGCTTCCTGGCTGGCTTCGACCTGCGCCTTGAGCGGCACGTCGAGCTGCCATTCCTCGCGCAGCGTCTTCTCCAGCCCGTCCAGGTCCCACTGTTCCTCAACGCTCTCGGCGGGCACGAAGGTGCGCGCCACGTCGGTCATCGCGCCGCGGCGCAGGTGCGTGAGCTGTGCCTCGATGTCGGTCTGCTCCAGCAGCTCGTTGCGCTGCTGGTAGATGACCTTGCGCTGGTCGTTGGAGACGTCGTCGTACTCCAGCAGCTGCTTGCGCATGTCGAAGTTGCGCGCCTCGACCTTGCGCTGCGCGCTCTCGATCGAGCGGCTGACGATGCCGGCCTCGATCGCCTCGCCGTCGGGCATCTTGAGCCGGTCCATGATCGCCTTGACGCGGTCGCCCGCGAAAATGCGCATCAGCGGATCGTCCAGCGACAGGTAGAAGCGCGAGGAACCCGGATCGCCCTGGCGACCGGCACGGCCGCGCAGCTGGTTGTCGATGCGGCGGCTCTCGTGGCGCTCGGTGGCGATGATGCGCAGGCCGCCCAGCGACTTGACCTGGTCGTGCAGACCCTGCCACTCGCGCTTGAGCTGCTCGACGCGCACGGCCTTGTCGGCGTCGGACAGGTCCGGCTCGGCCTCGACCAGCTGCACCTGTTTCTCGACGTTGCCGCCCAGCACGATGTCGGTGCCGCGGCCCGCCATGTTGGTGGCGATCGTCACCATCTTCGGGCTGCCGGCCTGGGCGATGATGGTCGCTTCACGGGCGTGCTGCTTGGCGTTGAGCACCTGGTGCGGCAGCCCAGCCTTGTTCAGCATCTCGGAGACGAGTTCGGAGTTCTCGATCGAGGTCGTGCCCACCAGCACCGGCTGGCCGCGGCCGTAGCACTCCTGGATGTCCTTGACCACGGCCTCGTACTTCTCGCGGCTGGTCTTGTAGACGAGGTCCAGTTCGTCCTTGCGCACCATCGGCCGGTTCGGCGGGATCACGACCGTCTCCAGACCGTAGATCTCCTGGAACTCGTAGGCTTCGGTGTCGGCCGTGCCGGTCATGCCGCCGAGCTTGGCGTACATGCGGAAGTAGTTCTGGAAGGTGATCGAGGCGAGCGTCTGGTTCTCGGCCTGGATCTTCACACCTTCCTTGGCCTCCACTGCCTGGTGCAGGCCGTCCGACCAGCGGCGACCGGTCATCAGGCGCCCGGTGAACTCGTCGACGATGGTGATCTCGCCGTTCTGCGAGACGTAGTGCTGGTCGCGGTGGAACAGGTGGTGCGCGCGCAGCGAGGCGTAGAGGTGGTGCACCAGCGTGATGTTGGCCGCGTCGTAGAGCGAAGCGCCCGGCACCAGCAGCCCGGCCTGGGCCAGCAGCGCCTCGGCCTTCTCGTGGCCGTCTTCCGTCAGGAAGACTTGGTGGCTCTTCTCGTCGGCGGTGAAGTCACCCGGCTCGATCACGCCTTCGCCGGTGCGCGGGTCCGCTTCGCCGATCTGCTTCTTGAGGTGCGGCACGACGGCGTTGATGCGCACGTACATGTCGGTGTGGTCGTCGGCCTGGCCCGAGATGATCAGCGGGGTGCGGGCCTCGTCGATCAGGATCGAGTCCACCTCGTCGACGATGGCGAAGTTCAGCGCGCGCTGCACGCGGTCCGCCACCTCGTAGACCATGTTGTCGCGCAGGTAGTCGAAACCGAACTCGTTGTTCGTGCCGTAGGTGATGTCGGCGGCGTAGGCGGCCTGCTTGTCCTCGCGGGACATGTTCGGCAGGTTCACGCCCACCGCCATGCCGAGGTAGTTGTAGAGCCCGCCCATGGTTTCGGCGTCGCGTGCGGCGAGGTAGTCGTTGACCGTCACCACGTGCACGCCCTTGCCGGCGAGTGCATTGAGGTAGACGGGCAGCGTCGCCATCAGCGTCTTGCCTTCGCCGGTGCGCATTTCGGCGATCTTGCCGTTGTGCAGGGCCATGCCACCGATGATCTGCACGTCGAAGTGGCGCATCCGCATGAAGCGCTTGCCGGCCTCGCGGACCACGGCGAAGGCTTCGGGCAGCAGGTCGTCCAGCGAGGTGCCGGCGGCCACGCGCTGGCGGAATTCGGCGGTCTTGCCGCGCAGCTCGTCTTCGGAGAGCTTTTCGAACTGCACCTCCAGCGCGGTCACGCGCTCGACGACACGCCGGTACTGCTTGAGCAGGCGGTCATTGCGGCTGCCGAAAATCTGGGTGAGGAGCTTGGGCAACATGAAGTGGACGCAGGTGCAGCAAACCCGCGGCGGTTCAGCCCATGTCGCGGGTGGGGGATCGGAAGGAGATGAGGTGCGGCCGGGTGAACAGCAGCGTCGGCAGGCCAGGCCGGCACGCGGTTCAGGCGTGCCCTCGGACAGCTTTTGAGTTTATCACCGGGACTTGCGGCGGCTGACCGCTGGGGTCACCGCGGCCGAGGCGCGCTCGGCGGCATCGAGACTTTCACCTCGGGCGAGGAACTTTGCGGGATCCTGGGGCACATCTTCCAGCAACACCTCGAAATGCAGGTGGGGTCCGGTCGAGCGACCCGTGCTGCCGACGAGCGCCACTTCCTGGCCCCGGCGCACCAGATCACCGGGCTTCACCAGAATCTGCGAGGTGTGGCCGTAGCGGGTCACCAGGCCGTTGCCATGGTCGATCTGCAGCGCCAGGCCATAGGCGCCGTCTTGCTCGGCCTCGATCACGCGGCCGCCGGCGGCGGCATGGATCGGCGTGCCGATGGGCGCCGGAAAGTCCAGCCCGGTGTGCAGCGCTGCATGGCGGTTGAACGGATCGATGCGGAACCCGAAGCCGGAGCCCACCGTGCCGTCCACGGGCGCGATGCTGGGCACCATGAGCATCTCGAGGCGTTTGGTCAGCAGCCGGGATTCGACCAGCACGAACACATCGCCAGACCGGTCCGCCTGGCTGTCGAGTTGCGACATCAGCTGGTTGATCTGTTCGCCAGGCTGGCCCTTCGCTGGCACGAACGGGCCACCACGTCCATCCACGGCGGCGGGTGCCGTCGCGGGCGCCGGCGCACTCGAGGTGGGCGCCTTGCCGGCGTCATCGAGCGCCCGCAATTCTTCCGGCTTGATGCCCGCCAGCCCGGCCACCCGGTCACCGACCGCCTCCAGCTTGAGCAGCTTGGCCTGCAACTCGCCGACCTTCTGGGCCATCGCGTCCAGATTCTCGCGGGTAAAACGCTCGCGCTGGACCGCGTCCCGGCCCAGCACCGGCCCGACGATCTGGCTCACCACCGGCCAGCCATCGCGCACGGCCTTGAGAAAGACGAAGTGGTAGACGGTGCCCGACAGCAGCAACATCGCCACCACGAGCGCCGACAGGATCAGCCACAATTGCGTCGGCCGCACATGCATGGAGCGCGTGCGCGCCAAGCCGCCATGGGTGATCAGGATATCCATCGTCGCTTCATTCCTCTGCCGAAACCGGCTGCCACTGCAGTGCCGGACGCTGTGCCACTGGGTCAGGTACTGGACCGCTGCGAACCCCTGCTGCGTCTGCAGCAGCGGCTGGCCGCGGCCAATGCCCACATGGACGCCGTGCGTCCGCTCCTTCCGCCCGCGCTGTCGAAGCACGTGCGGTCAGGTCCGACCGATGCGGAAGGCTGGACCCTGCTGGTGGCCAATCCGGCCGTCGCCGCCAAGCTGAGGCAGCTCCTGCCCCGGCTGGAGGCCGCACTGCGCCAGAAAGGCTGCGCCACCAGCCGGATCCGGATCCGGGTCCAGGCCCCGTCGATCACCTGATTCCGCCACACGAACCGGGGATGCCGAAGCACCCCCGGTTGTGACATTTTGCATGCAATCGTGGGCGAAGCCTTTCAAGGTCCTGAGTAAACAACTCAGGCTTTGCCCTGATTGGCCACCGCTGCAGCCGCCTTGGCCGCAGCTTCGGCGTCGCCAAGGTAGTAGCTGCGAATCGGCTTGAGGTCGGCGTCCAGCTCGTACACGAGCGGAATGCCGTTGGGGATGTTGACGCCGACGATGGCGTCGTCGCCGATGTTGTCGAGGTACTTCACCAGTGCGCGGATCGAGTTGCCGTGGGCGGCAATGACGATGCGCTTGCCGGCCTTGATCGCGGGCGCGACCGCGTCGTTCCAGAACGGCATCACGCGGGCGACCGTGTCCTTCAGGCACTCGGTCAGCGGGATCTGGTCCGGCTGGAGCTTGCTGTAGCGCACGTCCTGGCGCTGGCCGCGCGGATCCTCGGCGTCGAGTGCCGGCGGCGGCGTGTCGTAGCTGCGGCGCCAGACCAGCACCTGCGCGTCGCCGTACTCCTTGGCCATGTCGGCCTTGTTCAGACCTTGCAGGGCACCGTAGTGGCGCTCGTTGAGGCGCCAGCTGTGCACGACCGGCAGCCAGGTGCGGTCCATCTGGTCCAGCGCGTGCCACAGCGTCCAGACAGCGCGCTTGAGGACCGAGGTGTAGGCCACGTCGAAGTCATAGCCGGCCTCCTTGAGCAGGCGGCCGGCCTGCTTGGCCTGATCGACCCCGGTGGGGGTGAGTTCGACATCGGTCCAGCCGGTGAAACGGTTCTCGAGATTCCAGGTCGATTCACCGTGGCGGATCAGCACGAGCTTGTACATGGCAGGCAGCAATTGGGTTGGTTGACAGGACAACAGGTTGAAAACTAGCGCGAATTCTATAATCGAGACCCTGTCCAACCTTGGCCGGCGGCCCGCCGGCGCCCACACCTGTGAACTTCCTCCTCGACAACTGGATCTGGCTGCTGACGGCCGCGGCCTCGGGTGGCGCGCTGCTGTTGCCCATGCTGGGCAAGGGGGCTGGCGCAGATGCCATCTCGCCGGCCGAAGCCGTGCAGATGATCAACCGCGAGAAGGCCGTCGTGATCGACGTCTGCGAAAGCGCCGAATTCAGCGCCGGGCATGTGGTCGGCGCCCGCAGCGTCCCGCTGGCGACGCTGGAAGGCAGCAAGGGTCTGCCCACCAACAAGACCCTGCCGGTGGTGCTGGTCTGTGCGTCCGGTGCCCGTGCGCGCCGCGCCGCCGCTACCGTGCGTGGATTGGGGCACCAGCGCGTGCACGTGCTGCAAGGCGGAATGGCCGGCTGGCGCGCCGCCGGGCTTCCGATCGAAAAGTCTGCCTGACAGGAACCGCCATGAAGCCCGTGAAGATGTACACCACGCAGGTCTGCCCCTACTGCGTGCGCGCCAAGATGCTGCTCAAGCAACGCGGTGTGGCCGAGATCGACGAGATCCGCATCGACCTGCACCCCGACCAGCGCGAACACATGATGAACGTGACCGGCCGGCGCTCGGTGCCGCAGATCTTCATCGGCGACACCCACGTCGGCGGCTGCGACGACCTGATGGCGCTCGACAGCGCCGGTGGCCTCTTGCCACTTTTGCAGGATTGAGGGCCACCCGCTCGGCGCAGGAAACCCGCACTGAGGGCCGTCGGCAACACCCGCCAGCGGCCTTCAGCACGAGATGCGGAGAAAATTGGGTGTCCGGGCGCACAATCTGCGGTTTTGGCTCAAGACGAATCTCACGATTTGTCCCCATCCGGTGACCACCGCACACTCGCAGCGTGCCACGCCACGCGAAATCGCTGCACTGACTCTCGGTGCCTTGGGCGTCGTCTACGGCGACATCGGCACCAGCCCGCTGTACGCGCTCAAGGAAGTCTTCCACGGGGGCCACGTCGCGCCCACCGCCGACAACATCCTCGGCGTCCTCTCCCTGATCTTCTGGACGATGACGGTCATCGTCTCGCTGAAGTACGTGCTGCTCATCCTGCGCGCGGACAACAACGGCGAAGGCGGCCTGATCGCCATGCTCGCGCTGGCGACCCACGCGGTACGTGACCGGCCACAGCTCTACCAGACGCTGATGGCCGTGGGCATGTTCGGCACCGCGATCTTCTACGGCGACGGTGTCATCACCCCGGCCATCTCGGTGCTCTCGGCCGTCGAGGGCCTGGAGATCGCGTCGCCCAGCCTGCACCCCTTCATCCTGCCGCTGACGCTGATCGTGCTGACGGGGCTGTTCGCCGTGCAGCGCTTCGGCACCGGGGGCATCGGCAAGGCCTTCGGGCCGGTCACGCTGGTCTGGTTCGGCGTGCTGGTGGCGCTCGGCCTGCCGCATGTGATCGACAACCCCGGCGTGCTGGTGGCGCTGAATCCGCTCTACGCGTTCAATTTCTTCGCTGCACAGCCCATGGTCGCCTTCATCGGCCTGGGTGCGGTGGTGCTCTGCGTGACCGGCGGCGAGGCGCTCTACGCCGACATGGGCCACTTCGGCAAGCAGCCCATCCGCATCGCCTGGTACGCCTTCGTGATGCCGGCGCTGGTGGTCAACTACTTTGGTCAGGGCGCGATGCTGCTCAAGAACCCGGCGGCCATCGAGAACCCGTTTTTCCTGATGGCGCCGAAGTGGGCCGCGCTGCCGCTGGTGTTCCTGGCGACGGCGGCCACCGTGATCGCCTCGCAGGCGCTGATCACCGCCGCCTTCTCGGTGACCCGCCAGGCGGTGCAGCTCGGCCTGCTGCCGCGCATGCGCATCGTCCACACCTCCGTGCGCGACCTGGGCCAGATCTACGTGCCCTTCGTCAACTGGGGCCTGTACGCCTTCATCGTGCTGGCGGTGGCACTGTTCAAGACCTCGACCAACCTGGCCTCGGCCTACGGCATCGCGGTGACGCTGGACATGACGATCACCACGATCATGACCTTCTACGTCATCCGCCACGGCTGGAAGTACCCGCTGTGGTTGAGCCTGATGTCCACCGGCTTCTTCTTCGTCATCGACATCGCCTTCTTCTCGTCGAACATGCTCAAGCTGTTCGGTGGCGGCTGGTTCCCGCTGGTGATCGGCATCGCGATGTTCACGCTGATGCTGACCTGGAAACAGGGCCGCGCCATGATGAGCCACCGGCTGCGCGACGAGGCCATCGACCTGACCTCCTTCCTCCAGGCCATCTTCGTCAACCCGCCGGTGCGCGTGGCGGGCACGGCGGTGTTCCTGTCGGCCGAGGCGGGCCTGACGCCGAACGCGCTGATGCACAACCTCAAGCACAACAAGGTGCTGCACGAGCACAACCTGTTCGTGACGGTGCGCCACCACGACATCCCGTGGGTCGGCTTCGACCAGCGCATCAGCATGGAGTCGCTCGGACACGACTGCTGGCAGGTGACGCTGAACTTCGGTTTCAAGAACGAGCCGGACGTGCCGCAGGCGCTGCAACTGCTCGCCGGGCGTGGTGTGCCGCTCGACGAGATGGACACCAGCTACTTCCTGTCGCGCGACATCGTGATGCCCACCATCGGCGACGGCATGGCGCTGTGGCGCGAGAAGCTGTTCGCCAACATGCACCGCAACGCGGCGGCGGCGGCGGACTTCCTCAACCTGCCGACGAACCGGGTGGTGGAGCTGGGCTCCAAGGTCGAGATCTGACCAGCAGGAGTGCGGCCAGCGCGCCGCAGACGGTGCCGCTGGCGTGTGCGAGCGGTGCCACCGCAATGTCCCAGCCGGGCGGCGTGACCAGCGTGTGTGCCCAGGCCCGCTCGCCCAGCACCTTCGCGCACAGCCCCGCCAGCAGCAGCGCACCGAGCACCCGGTCGCGGCGCAGCGCAGCTTCCCGCACCAGAGCCACCGCGGCCACCGCCACCCCGGCGTGCAGCACGCCGGACAGCCCGCCATAACGCAGCAGGTCCGGCGCCAGCAGCAAGCCCAGGTGCGTCAGCGGCCAGGCCAGCGCCCAGGCCCAGGCGGCCTCGCGCGGCAGCCGTGCCACCCAGCCCAGCAGCAGCACCAACGCACCACCGGCCAGATTGGCCAGCAGGTGCCGCGTGCTCAGATGCACCCAAGCGGCGCTCCACCAGCGCCACGGCTCGCTCCACACCAGCGCCGGCACCCACGCCAGTGCCAGCCGCGCCAGCCCGGGTTGCGGCGCGATCAGCACACTCGGCACCACCAGCAACAGCCCCACGCCCAGCCAGGCGTGGTGGCGGCGCAGCATCAGCCGAACACCGCGCGCCACAGCGCCAGCACGGCGTCGCGGTGGGCCTTCAGCGGACCGAGTTCGGCCATCTCCACCTGCGTGGGCGCTTCGTCGAGCCGCGCCCGGTGCTGCACGCGGCGCTGCTCCCGGTAGGCATCGGCGGCCGCGAAGCCGACCCCCGCAGGCAGCAGCCCCGCCTGCTCGGCACGCTGCAGCAGCGCGATGTTGCCGGCGTTGTCCTGCAGGGCCGGGTGCGCGGCGCTGTGCGCCAGCACCAGCCACTGCACGGCGAACTCCGCGTCCATCATCCCGCCGCGGCTGTGCTTGACGTCGAAGCGGGTCGGCCGCACCGGGTGGGCTTCGCGCACCCGCTCACGCATGGTGGCGATCTCGCGCTTCAGGGCCTCCAGATCGCGCGGCGCGGTCAGCACGGCGCGGCGTGTGGCCTCGAAGCGCTCAGCCAGCGCGGGTGAGCCGGCGCACCAGCGGGCACGGGTGATCGCCTGGTGCTCCCAAGTCCACGCCGTGTTGCTGCCGCGGCCCTGCTGGTAGCGCTCGAAGGCGGCGATCGAGGTCACCAGCAGCCCGGAATTCCCGTTCGGGCGCAGCGCGGTGTCGATCTCGTAGAGCGCGCCCGCCGCGGTGCGCAGCGACAGCCAGGTGATGAGCTTGCGCGCGAAGGCCGCGTAGACCTCGCCAGCGCGTTCGTCCTCGTCGTCGTAGAGGAAGACGATGTCCAGATCGCTGCCGTAGCCCAGCTCCTTGCCGCCGAGCTTGCCGTAGGCGATCACGGCAAAACTGGGCGCCTCGCGGTGGCGCGTGCGCAGGTGGCGCCAGGCCCAGTGCAGCGCGCGCTCCAGCGTGGCGTCGGCCAGCGCGGAGAGGTCGTCGGCGACCTGCTCGACGGTGATCTCGGCCTCGACGTCGCGCACCAGCGTGCGGAAGGTCTCGGACTGGTGAGCGCGGCGCAGGGTGTCGAGCAGTTCGCCTTCGTCGGCCTCGCCGGAGCGGATCCAGGCCTGGTGGCGGTCCTCCAGATCCCGGGCGTAGGCGACGGCATCGAAGCGCTCGTGCATCAGCCGGGCGTCCGCCAGTTCGTCGATCACGCCTGGGTGCTGCATCAGGTAGCGCATCGGCCAGCGGGCCAGCGCCAGCAGGTGCAGCAGGCGTCCCAGCACCTCGCCGCGCTCGGCGAGCAGCGCCAGGTAGCTGTCGCGGCGCAGCAGCGGCTCCAGCCAGTCCACGAAGCGCAGCAGCGCGGTTTCGCCGATCTCCGGCTCGTCCTGCGTCAGGCGACGGGCGCGCACCAGCAGCCGCGCCAGCCGCGCCCGGCCCTCGTCGCGCAGCAAGGCCACCCGCGGCGAGGCCACCAGCAGCCGCAGCCGCTCGGCCAGCGGCGCGGACAGGCCTTCGCTCTGCGGCAGCTGTTCCAGCGTCGGCGGCGTGCCGTTGCAGCGGCTGCAACTGCCCGGACCGCCGCGCACCGGCGCACTGCGGCCGTCGTGCAGCAGCGCATCGAACTCGGTGGCGACCAGCTCGCGGTGGGTGCACAGCGTGTCCAGCAGCTCGCAGGCATCGACCGTGCACGCCAGGCGCATCGAGCCGGCGATCCAGCGCAGATCAGCGTCCACCGTCGGCAGCAGGTGGGTCTGCTGGTCGTCGAGGTACTGGATGCGGTGCTCGACCCGGCGCAGGAAGATGTAGGCGGCGGCCAGCTTGTCGGCCGTCTCCTGCGGAAGCAGGCCGACGCTGGCCAGCCGCTGCAGGGCCTTCAGCGTCGGGCGGGTGCGGATCTCGGGGAACTGCCCGCCGCGCACCACCTGCAGCAGCTGCACGGTGAACTCGATCTCGCGGATCCCGCCACGCGAGAGCTTGACGTCGTTGGCGCGCTCGGGGCGGCCAGCGGCGCGGCGGTTGGCCTCGTCGCGCACCTTCCGGTGCAGCTGGCGCAGGCCCTCGAACACGCCGTAGTCGAGGTAACGGCGGTACACGAAGGGCGTCACCACGTCACGCAGCGCCTTCGCCCGGCCGGACACGACCGCGTCCCGTGGGGCCACGACCCGGCTCTTCAGCCAGGCGAAACGTTCCCACTCGCGGCCCTGCACCAGGAAATACTCCTCCAGCATCGCCAGGCTCACCACCGGCGGGCCGGAATTGCCGTTCGGACGCAGCGCCAGGTCGACACGGAAGACGAAGCCGTCCTCGGTCACGTCGCCGATCAGCGCCCGCAGCGTGCGCGCCACCAGCGAGAAGTACTCGTGCGCCGAGATGGCGCCCGCGCCGCTGGCATTGCCGGCGGTCTGCCCGTCTTCCTCGTAGACGTAGACGAGGTCGATGTCGGAGGACACGTTCAGCTCGCGCGAACCGAGCTTGCCCATGCCGATGATCCAGAAGTCGATCGGCGCGCCCTCGGCGGTGTGCGGCGCGCCGTGCAGCGCGTCCTGTTCGGAGCGGGCGGCGGCCAGCGCGGCTTCGAGCGTCACCTCGGCCAGCTCGGTCATCGCGCGGGTGACGACCTCGACATCGGCCTGCGCCTCGACGTCGAGCACCACCAGCCGCTCCATCACCAGCTGCCGCGTCAGGCGCAGCGCCGACGCCAGACTGCGGCCCCGCGCCAGCCAGGCGTCCAGCGTGGCCTGCATCGAGGCGCGTGTCGGCTCCCCTCCGGCCAGCAGCGCCAGATCACCGCCACGCACCCGGCGGATCCGCTGCACATACCGGCTGTGGTCGGCCGTGACGTGGGTCACTCCGGTCTCGGACGAGGTCTGCATGGCATTCTTTCGGGTCTGTGCTAGCTTCTCTGTGTTCAATTCACCGGCACCTGATTCGGCTGCATTCATGCCTGTGGTTCCCTGGTCATCCGATCTGCTGCACCTGTGCCGACGCGCTGGCCGCACGGTGCTGCGCGTCGCATTCTGGAGCATTGCTGCTGTGGCCGCGCTGACGCTGGCCGCGTGGCTGATCCTGCAGTGGGGGATATTGCCGCGACTGGACACCTGGCGACCCGAGCTGGAAACCTGGGCCAGCCGTGCGCTCGGCCTCGAGGTCCGCATCGGTACCCTGCGGGTCACGGGCGACGCCTGGGCCCCGGTGGTGACGCTGGGCGACCTGCGCATGGTCGATCCGCACGGCAACGAGGCCTTGCGCCTGGCCCGGGTCGAGGCGGTCCTCACCCCGGGTTCGCTGCTGCCCCGCTCGCCCACCCGCTGGTGGCCGCACGTGCAGCGGCTGGAGCTGGACGCCCTGCACCTGGCGCTGCGCCGGGACCGGCGCGGGCAGGTCTTCCTGGCCGGACTGCCGCTGGAGCGCACCGACGCCGCCGACGAGGACGGGCGCGTGGCCGACTGGCTGTTCAGCCAGTCCGAGATCCGGCTGCGCGGGGCCAGCCTCTCCTGGCACGACGAACAGCGCGCCGCTGACCCGCTGGTGCTCACCGGCGTCGATCTGGACCTGCGCAACCCGGTCGGCCGGCACGTGCTGCGCCTGAGCGCCACGCCGCCCGAGGGCTGGGGCAGCCGCTTCTTCGCCAGCGCCGAGATGGCGCGGCCGCTGCGCTCGCTGCTGTCGCTGGCCGGCCTGCAGCACCCGGGCGACTGGCACCAGTGGGCCGGCGTCGTGCAGGCCGAGTGGCCGCTGGTGGATGTCAGCCAGTTGCGCCGGCATGTCGATCTGCCCTTCGACCTGCTGGAGGGGCGTGGCCGGCTCGCCACCCGCATCGACGTGGACAAGGGCCGGCTGACCGGCGCCACCGCGGACCTGCAGCTGCAGGCGGTCACGCTGCGCCTGGCCAGAACGCTGCCGCCCGTGGCGCTGCGCCGCATCGCCGGCCAGCTGGAAGTGCGCCACAGCGACACGGGCAGCGTGGTCCGGGCGCGCCAGCTGTCCTTCCAGTCGCAGCCGCCCGCCGACGCCACCGCCAGCTCGACCACCCCCGACCCGAGCCTCTGGCCTGCCACCGATCTGGAGCTGACGCTGAACGGCCCGGCCGGCGCCTGGACGGGCGGCGCCTTCAAGGCCTCGCTGGTCGACCTCGGTCTGCTGGCGCAGTCGGCCGCCCATGTGCCGCTGTCCGGGCCGATGCGGCGCCTGCTGGACGCCACCCGCCCGCGCGGCCAGCTGCGGCAGTTCGCCTTCGACTGGACCGGCGACCCGGAACGCCCCACCCACTGGCGGGCGCGCGGCGAGGCCGATGCGCTGCAGCTCGCCGCCGCGCCGGCCACCGCCGCCCTCACCGCGACCGCCACCCCCGGGCGACCGGGCCTGCGCGGCGGCCACGTGCGCTTCGACGCCACGGACCTCGGCGGCCAGGCCGATCTGCGCCTCGCCCAGGGGGAGCTGGAGTTTCCGGGCGTGTTCGAGCAGCCCCGCGTGGCCCTCGACCGCCTGCAGGCCGACGTGCGCTGGACGCTGAAGCGCCCCGCCGCCGCCCCGCCCGGCACCCGCCCGGCGATCGAGGTCCAGGTCCGGCACGCGGTCTTCGACACCGCGGACGGGGCTGGCGAGTTCTCCGGGCGCTGGCACTCCGGCCCGACCACCGGCCCGGTCTTTGGCGCTGCGGGCTGGCTGCCCGGGCACATCAACCTCGACGCCACCATCCACCAGCTCCGCGCCGACCGCGTCCACCGCTATCTGCCGCTGGGCATTGCCGCGCCGGTGCGCGACTACCTGCGTGCGGCGCTCGTGGCCGGAACGGCGCGCGAGGTGCATGCCCGGGTGCGCGGCCCCCTGCTCGACTTCCCCTACACCCAGCCCGGACAGGGGGAGTTCGCCATCGCCGGCCACTTCGAGCAGGTCACCTTCGACTCCGTGCCCGGCAGCCGCTGGCCGCGCTACACCGATGGCGCCGGCCAGCTCACCGTCCGTGGCCAGCAGTTGCGGCTGCTGCAGACCAGCGCCCGGCTCGGCCAGACCGGCAGCGGCCAGTACGCGCTGGAGGAAATCGAGGGCGGCATCGACCACCTCGCCCACGACCCGGTGCTGCGCCTGACCGGCCAGGGCCACGGCAGCACCGCCGACACGCTGCAGTTCCTGCGCGAGAGCCCGCTCGATGGCTGGCTGGACCACGCGTTTGTCGCTGCCCGCGGCAACGGCCAGACCCGGCTCGCGCTGCAGATCGCCGTGCCGCTGCAGCACGCCCGGGACACGACGGTGCAGGGCCGGGTCGATCTGGCCGACACGCAGCTGCAGATGCGGCCGGACGTGCCCACGCTCGACGCGGTGCAGGCGCGCCTGGACTTCACCGAACGCCAGTTCCACCTGACGCAGGGCAGCGCGCAGGTCGCAGGGGGCCGGCTCGCCTTCGACGGCCACCTCGACGACGCTGGCGTGCTGCGCTTCGCCGGCCAGGGCCGCGCCACGGCGCAGGGCCTGCGCAGCCTCGACACCATCGACCCGCTCGCCCGGATCGCACACCAGTTCGACGGCCAGACGGACTACCGCCTGCAACTCGCCCTGACACCGGGCGGTCCGACCATCCAGGTGGACAGCGATCTGGTCGGACTGGCCAGCCGCCTGCCGGCGCCGCTGAACAAGACCGCCACGCAGCCGGTCGTGCTGAGCGTCCACCTCCAGCCACAGACGCCCGCCCAGGGCGCCGCAACCCTGCTGGAAATCGACGCCCGCACGGCCGCCGCACCACTCCTGTCCAGCCGGCTGCTGCTCGAAGGCGACGCCGCAGGCGGTGGGCTGCGCGGGCAGCTGCAGCTCGGCAGCGCCGAACGGGGCCGCTGGCCGGACCAGG
Organism: uncultured Sphaerotilus sp.; assembly: GCF_963924895.1. Lineage (NCBI taxonomy): Bacteria > Pseudomonadati > Pseudomonadota > Betaproteobacteria > Burkholderiales > Sphaerotilaceae > Sphaerotilus > uncultured Sphaerotilus sp. The sequence continues at coordinate 97,351 of NZ_CAWURG010000037.1, read as the reverse complement.
GCATCGACGTCGGCATCGCGCTGCCGCGGCTGTCGCTGGACGACTGGCAGGCCTGGCTGCAGCGGGCGAGGCAGGCCGGCCACCTGCCCGCGGTGGGCCGCCCCGGCCAGCCGGACGAGGCGCCGGACGGCCTGCTGCACCAGGTCCGGCTGCAGGTCGCCGACCTCACCGCCCACGGCCGCCGCCTGACCGGCGTCCACGCCACGCTGCAGCCGGCCGGCCCGCCCGCCCGCACCTGGTCCGGCACGATCGAGGCCGACCAGCTGGCGGGCCGGATCACGCTGCGCACAGCGGCACCGCAGGCGCCCGCCACCGTGCAGGCGCGGCTCGGCCGTCTCGCCCTGCCTTGGCCGGCGGTGCCGCTCGCCGAGTCCGTCGCCCAGCCCGCATCCGGTTCGGAGCCGCTGCCGGCGCTGGATGTGGTGGTGGACGATCTGGTGTTCAGCGGCCGGCACCTCGGCCGGCTCGAATTGCAGGGCGAACCGAACCCGGCCTCCCGCCTGCCCGCCGCCGTCAACGGCGAATGGCGCCTGAACCGGCTGTCCCTGGTGCGGCCCGAGGCCCGCCTGAGCGCCGTGGGGCAGTGGGATCCGGCGGACCGGGACGCACCGGCCGGGACGGGCACCAGCCGCCTGACCTTCCGGCTGGACGTGGACGATGGCGGCCGCTGGCTCGACCAGCTGGGCTGGCCGGGCGCGCTGGAGGGCGGCCGCGGCCACCTCGGCGGCCAGTTGCGCTGGCCCGGCCCACCGACTGCGCTGGCGCTGGACCAGCTCGGCGGCACGCTGCGCCTGGACTTCGACAGCGGCCAGCTCCTGCAGGCCGAACCCGGCGCCGGGCGGCTGCTGGGCGTGCTGAACCTGCAGTCGCTGCCGCGGCGCCTGTCGCTCGATTTCCGCGACCTGTACCAGAAAGGCTTCAGCTTCGACCACATCGACGGCGACGTGCAGATCCGCCACGGGGTTGCCAGCACACGCAACCTGCGCGTGCGCGGCGTGCAGGCCATGGTGCTGGCCGAAGGCAGCGCCAGCCTGACGACTGCCACCCAGGATCTGCGGGTCTGGATCGTGCCGGACCTGAACGCGGGCGCCGCCTCCCTGGCCTACGCCGTGATCAACCCCGCCGTGGGCCTGGGCACGCTGGTGACGCAGTGGCTGCTGCTGCGCCCGCTGACCGAGGCCGCCACGCGCGAATACCGTGTCACCGGTCCCTGGAGCGCACCGCAGCTCACGCCGGTCGACCGCACCCGCGATGCCCACCCGCTGCCCGGCAGCGACGCGGCGGTAGCCGCCGAAGCGGCTGTCGCCGCCTCCGAAAACCGCACAGGCTCCCCCCTCCCCTTGCCCAGAAAGGACCGTTCCCCATGAAGATGGCCGCTCTCCAGATGGTGTCGACGCCCCGGGTCGAGGACAACCTCGCCCGCGCCGCGGAACTGGTCGCCCAGGCGGCCGAGCAGGGGGCAGAGCTGGTCGTGCTGCCCGAATACTTCTGCCTGATGGGGCTGCAGGACCGCGACAAGCTCGCGGTCGCAGAGCCGCCCGGCCACGGCCCGATCCAGGCACTGCTGTCCGGCCTGGCCCGCCAGCACCGGCTGTGGCTGGTCGGCGGCACGCTGCCGATGGCGCTGGACGGCGACCCCGACCACGCCTCGAACACCTCGCTCGTCTACGGGCCGGACGGCGCGCTCGCGGCCCGTTACGACAAGATCCACCTGTTCCGCTACGACGACGGCGAGCGCCGCTACGACGAGGCCGCCACGCTGCGCCCCGGCGAACAGCCGGTGGCCTTCGACGCCACCGCCCGGGACGGGGCCGTGCACCGGGTGGGACTGTCGGTGTGCTACGACCTGCGCTTCCCGGAGCTGTACCGGCGCCTGATGCAGCCGCCCTGCAGCGTGCTGGTGGTGCCGGCCGCCTTCACCTGGCCGACCGGACAGGCGCACTGGGAACTGCTGCTGCGCGCCCGGGCGGTGGAAAACCAGTGTTACGTCATCGCCAGCGCCCAGGGCGGCCGGCACGAGAACGGCCGGCGCACCTGGGGACACTCGATGGTGGTCGATCCCTGGGGAACGGTGCTGGCAGTGCAGGACGAAGGCGACGGGGTCGTGCTCGCCGATCTGGACCCGGTGCAGCTGGCCCGCGTCCGGACCCAGTTGCCGGCGCTGCAGCACCGCCGGCTCTGAACCGGCCCGCGCAGGCCGCGCTCAGGCGGCGTTCAGACCGAGCCGGCTGCGCACCCAGCGGCCGCTACCCCGGCACTTGAGCGCCAGCCAGTCGACGGTCATCTGCACCGGCGGCCCCATGTCGCTCAGGTCGAGCGCGCGGTAGACCATGCCCGGGCGCAGCACCGAGCGCAGGTACTCCATCCAGCCCATGCGGCCTTCGCGGGCCAGTACCCGGAAGGCCCGGAAATCGGCCTTGGCGCTCAGGTACCAGGTCCCGACGCGCCACTCGGCCGGTGCCGCGACCGGCTGGCCGCACACCTCGCTGTAGACCAGCCACGGCAGGTTGAAGCCGGCCCGGGTCAGCAGCAGGCTGTTGCAGGTCAGCCGGGGATTGACCTCCAGCAGCATGAACTGCCCGGTGCGCGCGTCGCGCTTGAAGTTCATCACCACCATGCCGCGCAGTTTCAGCAGCGCGAGGATGTCGCTGGCCTCGGCCTCCAGGTCCGGCACCGAGACGGTCTCGACCAGACAACCCGTGCCGACCTGGACCGGGAAGGTGCGCCACTTGCGGGTCGTCGCCACACGCTCGACCTGGCCGCCACGGCCAATCCACGCGTGCACGCTGTAGTGCAGGTCGTCGCTGCCGGCCACGTAGTCCTGGAGCAGCACGTCCAGCCCGTGCGGTGCGATGCGGCAGCACACCCGCATCAGCTCCGTCGGTTCGTCGATCACCAGGGCCTTGGCCCGCGCGATCTCGGGGTCCATGCCCGGGCGCATCCAGGCCGTCGGTTGCGCCGGCTTGAGCACGACCGGATAGTCGATCACCCGGCTGAGCGCTTCGACTTCTTCGAGGGTGCGCGGCGCGTGCGTCACCGGCACCGGCAGGCGCAGCGCCTGGGCCAGTGCGGCGAAGCGGCGCTTGTCCATCATGCGGTTCACCGTGTCGGGCGAGGCCGAGACCCACAGCGCCGTGCCGACCAGATCGGCATGCAGCGAGGCCAGCGCACGCAGGTCGGTGTCGGCGGTCGGGAACACCGGCAGGGCCTGGCCGTGCCGCACGCGCAGCTCGCGCAGCACGCGCAGCAGCTGTTCCGGACGGCGTGTGAAGTGGTGGGCGCAGATGTACTCGATGCAGTGGCGCGAGTAGCCGGACGGCGGAAACTCGTATTCGCCGATGACGATCACCGGCACCCCCTGCTCGCCCAGCGAGCGCACCATGTTCAGGTCAGCCCCTTGTGCGCCCAGGCAGGCGAGCACGACCGCAGGACGTCGGGACGGGGTTTGGTTGGCAAGAGTCATGGTGGGGAAAGATCCGCTCTGAAGGCGTTGGCCGGAGATACAGGGAACACGGCCACGTTTTTACCGGATCGGGCTGCCTGGCGGCGGCGACGCACTCCCCGTCAACAGGGGGGCTGCGCACCGGCGCGCCCAATCTGCACGGTCATCTGTCGCACGGCCCGCTCAGCGCCCACCAAACATCATCCGGCGCGCCAGCAGCGACTTCAGCGGCCCCACCTGCCCCAGCACTGCCAGCCCGGCGCCGCGCAGCGTGCTCAGTCCCGGCCACGGCCAGGTGAAGCTGCGGGCGAGGAAATCGGTGGCGGCGATCATCGCCCAGCGGTCCGGCGCCCGCTGCCATTCGACCCGGCGCAGCGCGTGGTCGACATCGCCGTCACGGGCCAGCCGGGAAACGAGTTCATGCGCGTCGCGCAGGCCCAGGTTCAGGCCCTGGCCGGCGACCGGATGCAGCGTCTGCGCCGCATTGCCGATGCGCACGGTGCGGCCCTGCACCAGCGTGCGCTCGGCGTTGAGGCCCAGCGCGAAGCCCTTGAGCGGACTGATCGACACCAGCCGCCCCACCCGCGCCGGCAGCAGGTGGGTCAGCACGGCCAGCCGCTGCGCTTCGGTCAGTTCGGCCACCGCGTCGTCCGCCCGGTCGACGCACCAGACCAGCGCCGCACGGCGCCGCACGGTGCGCCCGTCTTCGGCCAGCGTCGTGCCGGGCAGCGGCAGCAGCGCGACCGGCCCCTCGGGCGTGAAGCGTTCGTGGGCCACGCCGACTTCGCCGCCCTCCAGCCCGACCGTGCCGACCCAGGCGGTCTGGCCATAGTCGCGGGCGATGGCCTTGCGGGCCTGCTCGGCGAACACACCCCCTTCGGCGATCACCGCCAGATGGTGCGATTCGACCAGCGCCCCTCCGGCCCCGGACGCTGCCCCGACATCGATCTCCACCCCGCCAGGCACCGTGCGCACGCCACTCACCGCGCTGCCCCAGCGCACGGACAGCCGCCCCGGCTCGCGTGCGCAGGCCGCCAGCCACGCGGCCCGCATCGGCGCGGCCAGTGCGCCATAGGGGATCACGGCGCCCAGTTGTGGCACCCGCGCGTCCTCCGCGCGGATCAGCAGCTCCGGCGCGGGCACCTTGCCCAGCAGGTCCAGCAACCCCGGCTGCTGCTGCGACACGTGCACCGCCAGGATGGGTTCAGCGCGCTCGGCCATGTCCGCCCAGATGCCCAGCCGCTGCAGCTCCAGCACGCTGCCCTGCGACAGCGCCAGCGTGCGCGGATCGCCGCTGACATCGTGCTCGACGGGCAGGCGGTCGTAGACACAGACCTGCGCGGACGGCAGGCGGCGTGCGGCCGACAGCGCCAGCGCCAGCCCGACCGGGCCAGCACCGATCACGGCCAGTTGCAGCACCGGGGCGGGGGTGTTCGACAGAACAGCGGACATCTCGACTCCTGAGCGGTCAGGAGGGTGACCGCAGCCGCATTTTCTCCGCAATCCAGTGCAGGGTGAGTTGTCGGGCGGGGCCGGGATCCCGCAGGCTCAGCACCTGAAAGACCATCGGGCGCTTCAGCAGCGAGCGCAGGTAGCCGCCCCAGGTCCACAGTCCCTCGCGCACATAGCCGCGGACCGCCCGGAAATCGCTCTTGCCACTGACGTACCACAGCCCGGACTGGCGCGGCGGCGGCGCCTCCTGCGGCAGACCGCAGGCATCGCGGTAGGCCATCCACGGCAGGTTGACCCCGGAGCGGGTGGTGAGGATGGTCCACTGGCTCACGCGGGCGTTGATCTCGAGCAGCTTGAACTCGCCCGTGCGGCCGTGGCGCTTGAAGTTGAGGTTGGCGATGCCGCGGTAGCCGATCCGCCCCAGGAGGTCCGCGACCATCGCCTCCAGCGCCGGCTCGTGCTGGCTCTCGACATAGCAGCCGCTGCCCACATGCGGTGGATGGATGCGCCACTTGCGGCCGCAGAACGTGGCGCGGGCCACGCCCTGCTGGTCGACGAAGGCGTGCACGTCGAAGTGCTCGGCATCGTCGCCCGGCACGTATTCCTGCAGGATCAGCGACAGCCCCCAGGGCGCCACCGTGCGGCAGATGTCCAGCAGCTCGTCGCGGGACTCCACCACGATGGCCTTGGCCTGGCGGATCGCGCGGGGCAACTCCGGGTGCTTCCAGGACGTCGGCAGCGAGGGCTTGACGATGGCCGGGTAGGTCAGCACGTCCGCCGTCTGCTCGACCTCGTCGAGCGTGTGCGGTGTGAAGGTGCGGGGCACCGGCAACCCGGCGCGGACGGCCAGTGCACTGAAGGCGCGCTTGTCCATCAGCGTCAGCACCAGCGCTGGATCGGCCATCGTCGAGCGCACGTACGGACGGGCGCGCTCACCGAGCCGGCACAGCACCTCCAGATCCGGATCGGCCGACGGGAACACCGGCAGCGGCCCGCCATGGCGCCGCGACAGATCCGCGAGTGCGTCCAGCAAGGCCTCCGGATCTCCACAGAAATCAGGCACCTGCACGAACTCGATGCAGTAACGCGAATAGCGGGCAGGCGGATCGGCGTATTCACCGATGACGATCACCGGCACGCCCAGTTCGCCCAGCGAGCGCACGACGTTCAGATCCCCTTCCGGGGCGCCGGCGCACGAGAGAACGACGGCGGGCAGACAAGCTGCCGCCGGAGATATTTTGTTGTGCATGCAGATAGGCGGGACAGGAGGACCGGGTCGGTCTCCACCAGAGACCGCGTTCCGGACCAGATCCAGCGGTGGAATCAGGCTTCGACTTGCCGGATTATTGCGTCAATTTCCGGGTTCACCTGCCGAGCCTGCCGGGAATCTCGCAGACGCTGGGTCACCGTCAGGGCACAGGAGGCCAAGCGGCTGGACGGCATCAGCAGCAGTCCCAGCGAGCGCCGGTCCGGCCAGAGCCGGTTGATGAACGAATCGGCCGAGGCGCCGCTGTCGAAGGACACCAGTTCCGGGCAATGGGTGCGGATCTGCCGGATGAACTCGACCTCGTTGAGCATGCCGGGGCCGAGTTTGCGCAGTTCCGGGTCCCAGCCCACCTTGAAAGCGAAGCCCATCGCCCCTGACACAAAGTTGCAAGTGGAGGCCACCGCGCGGCCATCGACCCGCAATTCCGTGAACAGCGCACGGCCGTCCCGGTCGAAGCGCGCCACCATGTCACGGAAGAAGGCCTCGCCCGACGGGGTCGCGCGCATCGAGGTGCCGGACTCGCCTTTCCAGCCCAGATGCTCCAGACGCAGGAAGTCCTCGATCGACGCCTCGGGAATGTCCTTGCGCAGGCAATGCCAGCGGACCTCGCCCTGCTCGGCCAACCGGCGCATGCAGCGGTTGATCTCGTTGAGCTTCTTGCCAAGGGATTCGCGCAGCAGGTCCTCGCCGCAGTGGGCCACCGTCAGCATCGAGCGCTCCTGCGGCCCCAGCAACTGCGCCGGCAGCTGGTTCTGCTGGGAGAGCTGCTGGACCACCTCGGCCAGCGGGCCGCTGGTGTCGACCTTGGGCAGCTCCAGCCCCTTCCAGAAACAGCCCGGCCGGGCCAGGAATTCGCGGATCGATTCGACCACCGGACGGACCGATTCGCCATCGACCAGCAAGCCACCCAGATAGGTGTGTTCGGATTGGTACGCCGACAGATGCGGCCATGGGAACACCCGGCTCGCCACACACCGCCGGAACACGCCCACCGCGGCCAGCTGCTTCAAGCCCCCCGCGGCACGCTCGATCCACATCAGCACGGCCGAGGTCCCGGCGTCCAGGTGCGCCAGTGCTGGCAGCACGAAGTGCGGCGACATGAACGCATTCGGCTCGGCCGCCCTGGCCTCGAGCGCCGCCCAGGCCTGTCGATCCTTGTCCGTCAGTTCTGTCGGATGACGCAACCTGACTTCCCACTGTGGAACCACCACGATCGTTTCTCCCAATGCGCCGTTGATCCAAGAGTCTGTTCCTGCGGCTGAAAACAGCCATCAGAGCCCCGGCGCTTCATTCGCGACGCCGGGTTTTACAGCAATCCTGACCAAAATCGTGCCGGACGAAAACCCCCGCGGCAACCAAATGTGACAGCAGAACACGGGGATCGAATATTGATTGTTCTATATCGAGAGCGGATCAACGTCCAGTGCCCATCGAAGAACACGCGTCGCCGGTGCGGAGGCCAGGCCCTGCAATCCGGGCAGCCACTGCCCGAGCAAGCGGTGCAGTGCGACCCGGCTGGCCGCCTCGATCAGCATCTGCGCCCGCTCGACATCGGCCACCCGGTGGATCGGCGCGGGCACCGGCGGGTAGACGAGCACCTCCTGCGCACCCGGCAGATCCTGTGCCTGCAGCGCCGCCGCGTCCAGAAAGGCCATTGCGGCTTCGGGTGTACGCGCATCGGCCCGCAGCAGGGCCTGGAAGGAAAACGGCGGCATCCCCGCGGACTCGCGCTCGGCCAGTTGCGACGCGGCGAAGGCCTCGTAGTCGTGCCGGCGCAGCGCCGCATAGAGCGCGTGCTCGGGGTGCCAGGTCTGGATCCACACCTCGCTGCGCCCGGCCAGCGCCGCATCCCGCCCCGCGCGCCCGCCCGCCTGCATCAGCAGCGAGAACAGCCGCTCCGGCGCCCGGAAGTCGCTGGAGAACAACGCGGCGTCCGCCTGCACCGCCGCCACCAGCGTCATGCGGCGGAAGTCGTGGCCCTTGGCGACCATCTGCGTGCCGACCAGCACGTCGACCTCGCCGGCGTGCACGCTGGCCAGCTGCTGCTCCAGGCTGCCCTTGCCGCGGGTGCTGTCGGCGTCGATGCGGCCGACACGGGCGCCGGGCAGCAGGTCGGCGATCTGCTCCTCCAGCCGCTCGGTGCCGCGGCCCATGGGCTGGATGTCCGGATCGCCGCAGTCCGGGCAGGCGCGCGGCACCCGCTCGGTGATACCGCAGTGGTGGCAGCGCAGCGTGCGGTCGAGCTTGTGGAAGACGCGCCAGGCGCTGCAGTGCGGGCAGGCGCTTTTCCAGCCGCAGTTCGTGCAGTGCAGCACCGGCGCATAGCCGCGGCGGTTGAGCAGCACGAGGCTCTGCTCGCCACGGTCGAGCCGCTCGCGCAGCGCGTCCAGCAGCGGCGGCGCCAGCGGGTGCGCACGCAAGGCCTGCTTGCCGAACTGCGCGGCGATGCGGGCCAGGTCCACCACGCGCACGGCCGGCAAGGCGCCACCGCCGATGCGGCTCGGCATCACCAGCCGGCGGTAGCGCCCGCCCCCTGCATCGGCCGGGCCGGCGTTGTACCAGCTCTCCAGCGACGGCGTGGCCGAGCCCAGCAGCACCGGCACCTGTTCATGGCGGCCCCGCCAGACCGCCAGATCGCGCGCCGAGTAACGCGCCCCCTCCTGCTGCTTGTAGGACGGGTCGTGCTCCTCGTCGACCACGATCAGCCCGAGTCGCGGCATGGACGCGAACACCGCCATGCGCGTGCCGAGCACCAGATCAGCGCGGCCCAGGTGCGCCGACAGCCAGTGCTGCAGGCGCTGCGCCGGGGTCAGACCGCTGTGCAGCGAGACGATGCAGCGGTCGGGGAAGCGCTCGGCGAAGCGGGCTTCGAGCTGTGGCGTCAGGTTGATCTCGGGCACCAGCACCAGCGCCTGCCGTCCGGCGGCGAGCGCCCGCTCGGCCTCGCGCAGATAGACCTCGGTCTTGCCGCTGCCGGTGGCGCCGAACAGCAGGCTGGGCTGTGGCGGGCCGTCCGCCAGCACGTCGAGCACCTGCTGCTGCTCGGGCGAGAGCGCGGGGCGTTCGGGCGTGCCCGCCTGCGCGGCGGCCTTGGCTGCCGAAGCCAGCGCCTTGTCCAGCCGCTTGAGCCGGCGGGCCAGTTGCACCGCATCCAGATCCCGCAGATCGGGAGGCAAGGCACTCAGGGCCACCTCGCCCGGACTGCGCTGGTAATAGGACGCTGCAAACGCCACCAGCCGCAGCCAGGCGTGGGTGAATGGGGGCAGATCGGTCAGCGCCTGCACCACGCTGCGCAGGACCGGGGCCTCGCCGTCTGCCTCGGCAGGGTCCGGCGTCTCGACCAAGCCCCAGACGATGCCGCAGACCTCGCGCTTGCCCAGCGGCACCCGCACCAGCGTGCCGGCCGGCCACGGCGCGGGGGCCAGGTAGTCCAGCACCGCGTCCAACCGGCTGTGCCGCGGCAGATCGACCAGCACGCGCAGCCGGCAGGCGGCGGCCGTGGTGGCCGGGGCCGGGATCGCAGGGATGTCCACCGATCCTGTGGATAAGGTTGTGGGCAAGCTGGTCAGAGCACTGTCAAGTGCCTGTCACACAAGGAAATTTCCTAGATTGCCTCAAAAACAGGCAACCTGGGATTTCAAGCCGCACCGGCCGCTGCCGCCGCACGGATCGCGCGGGAATGGCGGTGCACCGCCTCGACCAGCACGGTGACCGCTTCAGGCGGGGTGTACTGGCTGATGCCGTGGCCGAGGTTGAAGATGTGGCCGGGGTGGGCACCGAAGCGGTCGAGCACGCGGCAGGCTTGGGCGTCGATCTGTTCGGGACTGGCGAACAGCACGTTCGGGTCCAGATTGCCCTGCAGCGCGACCTTGTGGCCGACGCGCTCGCGGGCCTTGCCGAGGTCCATCGTCCAGTCGAGGCCGATGCCGTCGGTGTCCAGCTCGGCGATCTCGTCGAGCCAGAGGCCGCCGCCCTTGGTGAAGACGATGCGCGGGATCTGCACGCCATCGTGTTCGCGCTTCAGTTGCGCCAGCACGCGGCGGGTGTAGGCGAGGCTGAATTCCTGGAAGGCGCCGTCGGCCAGCACGCCACCCCAGCTGTCGAACACCATCACGGCCTGGGCACCGGCGTCGATCTGGGCGTTCAGGTAGGCCGCCACCGAGTCGGCGTTGATGGCCAGGATGCGGTGCATGAGGTCCGGGCGGCTGTACATCAGCGACTTGACGCGCCGGTAGTCGTCGCTGCCGCCGCCTTCGACCATGTAGCAGGCCAGCGTCCACGGGCTGCCCGAGAAGCCGATCAGTGGCACACGGCCGTTCAGGGCCTTGCGGATGGAGGTCACCGCGTCGAAGACGTAGCGCAGCTTGTCCATGTCCGGCACGGCGAGTTCCGCCACCGCCGCCTCGTCACGCACCACCTTGGCGAACTTCGGCCCCTCGCCCAGCGCGAAGCTCAGGCCCAGGCCCATCGCGTCCGGCACGGTGAGGATGTCCGAGAACAGGATCGCGGCGTCGAGCGGGTAACGCGCCAGCGGCTGCAGCGTGACCTCGGTGGCGTAGTCCACATTGGTCGCCAGCCCCATGAAGCTGCCGGCCTTCGCGCGCGTGGCGCAGTACTCGGGCAGGTAGCGACCGGCCTGGCGCATCAGCCAGACGGGGGTGTGGTCGGTGGGCTGGCGGCGCAGGGCACGCAGGAAGGTGTCGTTTTGGAGGGGGGCAAACATGAGCGCGATTGTAGGAGGCGCTCACCGGCCGCTGCGCCCTCGTGCATCGAAGAACCAGGGCCGCACCTTGACCGCGCGCAATCGGGCGGCGTCGGGGTGGCGCGGATTGATCAGCAGGTTGTATTCCTCCGGCACGATCACCGACGGCACGGCCAGCAGCGCCGACGCTCCACCGGCGAGCCACGCATCACCGATGTCCAGCGACACCTTCCCTTCCGGCCGCGCCGTCCACCCGACCGGCAAGCCTGCCGCATCGCACACGACGCGCGCGGCCCACAGGTCCGCCGGCACCTCGATGCAGACGACAAACCGGTTCAGCGGCAGATCATCGGTGTTCAGGTGGACCGTGGTTTCCAGCGCGGCCAGCGCGATCGTGCTGGCGCCGTAGACCACCGGCCGGCCCTTGCGGTTCCAGCGACCGCCGCTGACCTCGGCGCCCTTGCCGCTGAGGTCGTGGGCCTCCCAATCCGGCGTGTCGGCTGCGATGCGCCACAGCCGCACCGACACGGCCGCACCCGCGCTCATGCGTAGGCGCCAGTCTGGGCGCGGCTGAGCAGGTTGGCGACGAGTTGCTGGCCCTCGCTGGTGTCCATGAGCGTGGCCGGCGCCAGCCCATCGAGCGCGGGCAGTGGCCGCTCCAGCCAGCGGGCCACCCAGCCGGCGGCATCGAACCCCTCGGCCTGCCCCGAGGCCTCGACCATGCGTTGCACCTGCCCGATCAAGCGGCTGATGCCGAGCACGCGCGCGCTCTCGTCCGGCGACAGCAACTGCGCATGGCTGGCCTTGCGCTCGACCGTGGCACGGGGCAGGCCGAGCGTGGCGTACAGCCGCTCCTTGCTCATGCCCATGCGCCGGGCCATCACGCCAGGGACGGTGGCCGGCGCGCCCTGCTTGATGAGCCGCACGCGCTCGATCGGGTCGAGGTCGAAGGTGCTGGTGAAGTTCCAGGCGGTCGGCAAGTTGTCGGCGGGAAGGATGGGCATGGGCTAAACCTACTCAAATGAGCATCCATGATAGGCCAAATGAGCACCCCGGATCAGATTTCCAGTCCGAGCACGCTTCAACTCCCCATCCTGGAGCACTGGTCTCCCTTGATGGCACTGAGGTAAGCTCACCACTGTGTGCAACGCCGTGAAATACGACACAGTTCAGTGCCTACACACACGCACCACACACCGCATCACCACCCCATCACTGTCTAGGAGGCGCACGCATCATGGCGTTGGAACAATTTGGTACTTGGATGCGCCGACTCGCCGGCGTGCTGGCCCTCGTGGCGCTGACCGGCTGCGGCTACAACGATTTCCAGAAGCTGGACGAGGATGTGAAGGGCAGCTGGTCCGAGGTGCTGAACCAGTACCAGCGCCGTGCCGACCTCGTGCCCAACCTCGTCGCCACCGTCAAGGGCGAAGCCGGCTTCGAGCAGGACACCCTCACCAAGGTCGTCGAGGCCCGTGCCAAGGCGACCAGCATCCAGGCCACGCCGGAGCTGATCAACAACCCCGAGGCGTTCAAGAAGTTCCAGGCCGCGCAGGGTGAACTGAGTGGCGCGCTGAGCCGCTTGCTGGTCGTGACCGAGAACTACCCCAACCTGAAGGCCAACCAGGGCTTCCAGGACCTGCGTGTGCAGCTCGAAGGCACCGAGAACCGCATCACCGTGGCGCGCAACCGCTACATCAAGACGGTGCAGGAATACAACGTGCTGGCCCGCAGCTTCCCGACCAACCTGACGGCGATGGTCTTCCACTACGAGGTCAAGCCGAATCTGGCCGTGGCCAACGAGGCGCAGATCAGCCTGCCGCCCGCCGTGAGCTTCGACAAGCCCGCGGCCAAGTAAGCCAAACCTTTGTCGCACGCCATGACTGCCTTGCTGCGAGGTCTGTTCGCGTTCGGACTGTGGCTGCTGCTGGCCTTTGGCAGCCATGCCCAGGACATCCAGCCCGTGCCCGCCCTCACCGACCGGGTGATCGACCAGACCGGCACGCTCCAGCCCGAGCAGCGCCAGGCCCTGGTGGCCCAGCTGGCCGCGCTGGAGCGGGAAGCGGGCTCGCAGGTGGTGGTCCTGCTCGTGCGCAGCACGCAGCCCGAGGACATCGCCGCCTATGCGCAGCGCGTGGGCGACACCTGGAAGATCGGTCGCCGCACGGTGGGCGACGGACTGCTGATCGTCGTGGCCACGCAGGACCGCAAGGTGCGCATCGAGGTGGCCAAGACACTCGAAGGCGCCATCCCGGACCTGATGGCCAAGCGGGTCATCAACGAGCAGATCACGCCGGCCTTCCGCCAGGGCGACTACGCGGGCGGCCTGTCGTCGGCGGTGCGCGTGCTGGGGGGATTGATCAAGGGCGAAGGGCTGCCCGCACCATCGGCCTCCGACCAGGGCGGCAGCGCCCAGGACGGCCCGGACCCGATGATGTGGATCCTGCTGACGGTGGTCATGCTGCCGATGTTCGCGCGCGCGCTGGTCGGGATCTTCGGGCGCAAGCTCGGCCCGCTGCTGACCAGCGCCGGCGCGGGTGGCCTCACCTGGCTGATGACGACCAGTCTGGCGGTCGCCGGTCTGGCAGCGGTCGTCGGGCTGGTCGTCGCGCTGGTGTTGGGCGTGATGAGCTTCATCTCGCCGAGCGTCAGCCGTGGCCGGTCTCTGCCGATGCCTGGCGGCTGGGGCGGCGGCGGTGGGGGTGGCTGGGGCCGCGGTGGCGGCTCTGGTGGCGGCGGATTCTCGTCCGGTGGCGGGGGCGATTTTGGCGGCGGCGGTGCGTCCGGCGGCTGGTGAACGCTCCATGAACAAGACACGACAGGCCGCACACGACATGTCCACCGATCGATCCACCGTCCGATTTCACCGCCCCTGGCGCCAGTGGCTCCGGCACCTCTGGTCCGACCGCGCGGACATCACCCACGTGCTCGACGCCGAGGCCCTCGCCCGCCTCGAAGCACGCATCACCGCGAGCGAGCTGCACCACAGCGGCGAGATCCGGCTGTGCGTCGAGGCCGCGCTGCCGTGGCGCTACCTGCGCGAAGGCGCCAGTCCGCGGGAGCGGGCGCTGTCGATGTTCGGCAAGCTGCGGGTCTGGGACACGGAGCAGAACAACGGCGTGCTCGTCTATCTGCTGCTGGCCGACCGCGCGGTGGAGATCGTCGCCGACCGCGGGCTGCACCGGCACATCGACCCGGACCAGTGGCAGGCACTGATTGCCGCCATGGAGCCGCTGCTGCGCCAGGGCCAGCATGAAACCGCGCTGCAGCAGACCATCGCCGCACTCGACGAGGCGCTGCGCCACTGGTTTCCGGTGCGCGGCGACCAGCGCAATCCCAACGAACTGCCCAACCAGGTCGATCTGCGCTGAAACAGCGGACCGCCAAGCCGGCGCCCATCCAAGACCAGACGGACCAAACCCGCCTCAGGCGTGAACCTGGGCGGGCTTGGTGGTGCGCGTCGGGCAGCGGAGCTGCTTACTTGCGGCGGAACTTCTGGATCGCGGCGATCTGGGCAGCCATGGCAGCGAACTCGCCCTGGGCACGGGCCAGGTCGATGTCGCTCTTGGCGTTCTTCATCGCTTCCTCGGCGATGCGCTTGGCTTCGACAGCCTTGGCTTCGTCGAGGTCGTGACCGCGGATCGCGGTGTCGGCCAGCACGGTCACGCGGTCCGGCTGCACTTCGAGAATGCCGCCAGCCACGAACACGAACTCTTCTTCACCGTTGTCGGCGCGCTCGATGCGCACCGCACCGGGGCGGATGCGGGTGATCAGCGGCGTGTGGCGGGGCAGGATGCCCAGTTCGCCGTTCTCACCCGGCAGCGCGACGAACTTCGCTTCACCCGAGAAGATCGATTTTTCTGCCGAAACGACGTCAACGTGGATCGTTGCCATGTTCTTCCTTCTGAGGGGGTTGAAGAGGAGTCAGCAAACCAGGGGCGGAGCGCCTTGCGGTGCGCCGCCCACCGGGGTTCACTGCAGCTTCTTCGCCTTTTCGAAGGCTTCGTCGATGGTGCCGACCATGTAGAACGCCTGCTCCGGCAGGTGATCGCACTCGCCGGCGACGATCATCTTGAAGCCGCGGATGGTTTCCTTCAGCGGCACGTACTTGCCGGGCGAGCCGGTGAACACTTCAGCCACGTGGAAGGGCTGCGACAGGAAACGCTGGATCTTCCGTGCACGGGACACGGCCAGCTTGTCTTCCGGCGCGAGTTCGTCCATGCCCAGAATGGCGATGATGTCGCGCAGTTCCTTGTAGCGCTGCAGCACCTGCTGCACCGCACGGGTCGTGTTGTAGTGCTCTTCACCAACCACGTTCGGGTCCACCTGGCGGCTGTTCGAATCCAGCGGATCCACAGCCGGGTAGATACCGAGCGAGGCGATGTCACGCGACAGCACCACGGTGGCATCCAGGTGGGCGAAGGTCGTGGCAGGCGACGGGTCGGTCAAGTCATCGGCAGGGACGTAGACGGCCTGGATCGAGGTGATCGAGCCGACCTTGGTCGACGTGATCCGCTCTTGCAGACGGCCCATTTCCTCGGCCAGCGTCGGCTGGTAGCCCACGGCGGACGGCATGCGACCCAGCAGTGCGGACACTTCGGTACCGGCCAGCGTGTAGCGGTAGATGTTGTCCACGAAGAAGAGCACGTCCTTGCCTTCGTCGCGGAACGACTCGGCGATGGTCAGGCCGGTCAGGGCCACGCGCAGACGGTTGCCCGGCGGCTCGTTCATCTGGCCGTAGACCATGGCGACCTTGGACTTGCCCAGATCTTCCAGGTTCACGACGCCCGAATCGGCCATTTCGTGGTAGAAGTCGTTCCCTTCACGGGTCCGCTCGCCCACACCAGCGAACACCGACAGACCGCTGTGGGCCTTGGCGATGTTGTTGATGAGTTCCATCATGTTCACGGTCTTGCCCACGCCGGCGCCACCGAACAGACCCACCTTGCCGCCCTTGGCGAACGGGCAGATCAGGTCGATCACCTTGATGCCGGTTTCGAGCAGGTCTTGCGACGGGCTCAATTCGTCATAGGCCGGGGCCTTGCGGTGGATCGACGCCGTGTGCTCGGCATTGACCGGACCACGTTCGTCGATCGGGCTGCCCAGCACGTCCATGATCCGACCCAGGGTGGCCGGACCGACCGGCACCATGATCGGAGCGCGCGTGTTGCGCACTTCCAGACCGCGGCGCAGGCCGTCGGACGAGCCCAGCGCAATGGTACGCACCACGCCGTCGCCGAGCTGCTGCTGCACTTCGAGGGTCAGCGCGCTGCCATCCAGCTTCAGTGCGTCATAGATCTTCGGCATCTGGTTGCGGGGGAATTCCACGTCCACCACGGCGCCGATGCACTGAACGATCTTGCCTACTGCGCCAGTAGTGGCTTGAATGTTCGCCATTTTTCGTTCCTTCAATCTTGGTTCGTTGCGTCTCGTCGTCGCGTGGCTGGGTCAACCCACCGCCGCCGCACCGCTGACAATCTCGGAGAGTTCCTTGGTGATCGCGGCCTGACGGGTCTTGTTGTAGACCAGCTTCAGGTCGTTGATCAGCGTGCCGGCGTTGTCGGTCGCGGCCTTCATGGCCACCATGCGCGCCGATTGCTCGGACGCCATGTTCTCGGCCACCGCCTGGAACACCAGGGCCTCGGCGTAACGCACCATCAGGTCATCGATGACCGACTGGGCGTCCGGCTCGTAGAGGTAGTCCCAGCCGTGGGCCTGCTTCTCGCTCGCCGACTGCTCCAGACGCTCGGCCGCCAGGGGCAGCAACTGCTCGATCTGCGGTTCCTGCTTCATCGTGTTGAGGAAGCGGGTGTAGCAGAGGTAGACAGCGTCCAGCTTGCCTTCGGCGTACTGGTCGAGCAGCACCTTGACCGGACCGATCAGCTTGTCGAGGTGTGGCGTGTCACCGAGGTGGGTGACATGCGACACGACCTTGACGCCGACGCGGTTCAGGAAGGTGAACCCCTTGTTGCCGATCGCGACCGCCTGCACCTTGGTGCTGGCGCCTTCGAACTCACGCAGCTTGGTCGTCACCGCCCGCAGCACGTTGGTGTTCATCCCGCCGCACAAGCCCTTGTCGGTCGTGACGACGATGACGCCCACCGCACCCGTGCCGCTGTTCTTGACGACGAACGGATGGTGGTACTCCGGGGTCGCACGCGACAGGTTGGCCGTGATGTTGCGGATCTTGTCAGCGTACGGACGAGCCGCGCGCATGCGTTCCTGCGCCTTGCGCATCTTGGACGCGGCCACCATTTCCATGGCCTTGGTGATCTTCCTGGTGTTCTCCACCGATTTGATCTTGCCGCGTATTTCCTTGCCTGCCGCCATGACGATGCTCCTGGCTTAGGCGAAGGACTTCTTGAACGCAGCGATCGCGCCTTGCAGCTCGGCTTCCGCGTCCTTGTCCATGGCCTTGTTGTCTTCGAGCTTCTTCAGCAGCGCGCCGTGGCTGGTCTTCAGGTACTGGTGCAGGCCGCTTTCGAAGGCAAGAATCCTCTTGACTGCGATGTCGTCCATGAAGCCCTTGTTGACCGAGTACAGCGTGGCAGCCATGAGGCTGATCGGCTGGGGCGAGTACTGCGCCTGCTTGAGCAGTTCGGTGACGCGGGCGCCACGGTCGAGCTGCTTGCGGGTGGACTCGTCCAGGTCCGAAGCGAACTGCGCGAACGCGGCCAGCTCACGGTACTGCGCCAGGTCGGTACGGATACCGCCGGACAGGCCCTTGATCAGCTTGGTCTGTGCCGCCGAACCCACACGCGACACCGAGATACCGGCGTTGATGGCGGGGCGGATGCCGGCGTTGAACAGGCTGGTTTCCAGAAAGATCTGGCCGTCGGTGATCGAGATCACGTTGGTCGGAACGAAGGCGGACACGTCACCAGCTTGCGTTTCGATGATCGGCAGGGCCGTCAGCGAACCGGTCTTGCCCTTGACGGCACCCTTGGTGAACGCTTCGACGTAGTCGGCATTCACGCGGGCTGCGCGCTCGAGCAGGCGGCTGTGGAGATAGAACACGTCGCCGGGGAAGGCTTCGCGGCCCGGAGGACGGCGCAGCAGCAGCGACACCTGGCGGTAGGCCACAGCCTGCTTGGACAGGTCGTCATACACGATCAGGGCGTCTTCGCCACGGTCGCGGAAGTACTCGCCCATCGTGCAGCCGGTGTAGGCGGACACGTACTGCATGGCGGCCGATTCCGACGCCGACGCAGCGACGACGATGGTGTAGTCCATCGCGCCAGCGGCTTCCAGCGAGCGCACCACGTTCTTGATCGACGAAGCCTTCTGGCCGATCGCGACGTAGATGCAGGCCATGTTCTGGCCCTTCTGGTTGATGATCGCGTCGATGGCCACGGCGGTCTTGCCGGTCTGGCGGTCACCAATGATCAGCTCGCGCTGACCACGGCCGACCGGCACCATCGAGTCGATCGACTTCAGACCGGTCTGCACCGGCTGGTCGACCGACTTCCGGGCGATCACGCCCGGAGCGACCTTCTCGATGACGTCCGTCATCTTGGCGTTGATCGGGCCTTTGCCGTCGATCGGCTGACCGAGCGCGTTGACCACGCGGCCAAGCAGCTCCGGGCCGACGGGCACTTCCAGGATGCGGCCGGTGCACTTGACCGTGTCGCCCTCGGAGATGCCTTCGTACTCGCCCAGGATCACGGCGCCGACGGAGTCGCGCTCCAGGTTCAGGGCCAGACCGAAGACGTTGCCCGGGAACTCGAGCATTTCGCCTTGCATGGCATCGCTCAGGCCGTGGACGCGGACGATACCGTCCGTCACCGACACCACGGTACCCTGGTTGCGAATGTCTGCGGCGACGCCGAGGCCCTCGATACGGCTCTTGATCAGTTCGGAAATTTCTGCGGGATTCAGTTGCATTGCTTGCTCCCAGTCTGGTCAAGCGGCCTCTTTGCAGAGGGCAGACGTGACGCAGGGATGAATTCGATGCGTGTCGTCACGCGCCTGTACATAAGCCTCAAGCGCTCAGCGCCACCTTCATGCGTTCCAGTCGGGCCTTGACGGAGGTGTCGAGCACCTCGTCGCCCACCACCACGCGGATGCCGCCGATCAGCTCCGGCTCCAGCTTGACGCTGGCCGAAAGCTTTCGTCCGAAGCGCTTCTCCAGACTCGACACGACGTCTGCCAGCTGGGCCGGCTCGATCGGGTAGGGACTGTAGATCACGGCATCGGCGACGCCAGAGGAGGCGTTGACCAGCGCGTGGAACTGCTCGGCGATCGCCGGCAGTGCCACGAGGCGACCATTGGCCACCAGCGTGCGCAGAAAATTCTGCACACCGGCATCCAGCGGAAGCTGTGCAGCGGTGGTGACCAGATCGACCACCTGATCGTCCGACGCCTTGGGGCTGTCGGCGAACTGGCGCACTAGCTGGTTCTGAGCCACTTGGGACAGAGCCTCGATCTGCTTGCCCCAGGCCGCCACGTCGCCCTTGCGGGCCACTTGGTAGAGCGCTTCGGCGTAGGGGCGTGCGATGGTAGTGAGTTCGGCCATGGTTACAGCTCCGTCTTCAGGCGGGTCAGCAGGTCGGCGTGGACGCCGGCGTTGACTTCACGCTTGAGGATTTGCTCTGCACCCTTGACAGCCAGGACGGCGACCTGGTCGCGCAGGACTTCGCGGGCCTGGATGGCCTGCTGGTCTGCTTCAGCCTTGGCGGCGGCGACGATCTTGGCGCCCTCCTCCTCGGCACGACGCTTGGCTTCGTCGACGATGGCCTGGCCACGCTTTTCGGCGTCTGACAGCAGCTTGGCGGTCTCGTTGCGCGATTGAGCCAGCTGTTCCTCGACGCGCTTGTTAGCGCCTGCCAGTTCCAGCTTGGCCTTGTCGGCCGCAGCCAGACCGCTCGCGACCAGCTTGGCCCGATCGTCTAGCGCTTTCGTGATCGGTGGCCACACGAATTTCATCGTGAACCACCACAGGATCACGAAGACCACGATCTGCGCCAACAGTGTTGCGTTCAGATTCACGGCTTCGACCTTTCTCGTTTAGGGGGATGACGTACGACGAGAAAGACCGATTACTTCAGAACGAACGGGTTCGCGAAGGCGAACAGCATCGCGATACCAACGCCGATCAGGAAGGCAGCGTCGATCAGACCGGCCAGCAGGAACATCTTGGTCTGCAGTTCGTTCATCAGTTCCGGCTGGCGGGCCGAAGCTTCGAGGTACTTGCCACCCATCAGGGCGATACCGATACAGGCGCCGATAGCACCCAGGCCGATGATGATGCCGCAAGCCAGAGCGACGAGACCGAGGACGTTTTCCATGATTGCTCCTAAGAGAGGTTGTTGACGAACGGAAAGGGAAAAGGGAACGGGAAAGTGAACCGAGGGGCCGGCGCCAGTTGCACCGGCTCCGCGGAGCCGGCGAGACTGTGCCAGATTTCTCGACTGGATCAGTGCTTGTCGTGCGCCTGACCGACGTAGACCAGGGTCAGCATCATGAAGATGAAGGCCTGCAACGTGATGATCAGGATGTGGAAGATCGCCCAGGCAGTGCCCGCGATGATCTGCCCGAACCACAGTGCAATGCCACCGAACGAGCCGAAGCCCACGGCGCCCATCAGCGCGATCAGCATGAACACCAACTCGCCGGCAAACATGTTGCCGAACAGTCGCATGCCGTGCGAGATGGTCTTGGCTGCGAATTCGATGATCTGCAGCGTGAAATTGATCGGCGCCAGCAGGATCGCCGCCGGGCCGTGTGCATGGAACGGTGCAGAGAACAGCTCGGCGATCCAGCCGCCCAGGCCCTTGATCTTGATGCTGTAGTAGATGCAAGCCAGCAGCACGGTGAACGACATGCCCAGCGTCACCGACAGGTCGGCGGTCGGCACGATGCGCAGGTAGGCGTGGGCCGGGTCATGGCCCATGGCACCGTAGATCTTGGCCCACAGGGTCGGCAGCAGATCCAGGGGCAGCAGGTCCATCGCGTTCAGCAGGAAGATCCACACGAAGGAGGTCAGCGCGAGCGGCGCCACGACCTTGCGCGATTCTTCGTTGTGCACGATGCCCTTGGCCTGCGTGTCCACCATCTCGACCAGGAACTCGATGGCGGCCTGCATGCGACCCGGCACGCCGGAGGTCACGCGACGCGCCACGCTCCACAGCAGGAAGCAGCCCAGCACACCCAGGAGGATCGAGAAGAACAGCGAGTCCAGCTTCAGGACCGGATCGCTCAGCGAGAAATCCGCAATCCCGGTCTGGGCACGACTGGTCAGGTGGGTCAGGTGGTGGGAGATGTACTCCCCCGCGGTCGGTGCATGCTCTGCAACGTGTTCTTCGGCAGCCATCGTCTTCTCTCGAACGTGTGTCTTGTCTTAAGACCGAGTGGTTGTCACCCGACCCTGCCATAGCAGGGCCAGCCAATTCATCTTCATGCACACGACCAGCGTGACCAGCATGGCTGGCCAGTTCAGGTCCGGCACGACTTTTGCCGCGGCAGCCAGCATGACCACCGAGACACCAATTTTCAAGAACTCCCAGAACATGAAGTTGAATGCCGCAACATTCGCCTTCACCTCCGACAGCTGGCTCACCCGGGCCATGCCACGCGCCAGCAAGGCCGTTGGCACCACCACGGTGGCTGCGCCATACAACGCAGACCAAGCCGCCGCCCCCGTCCCGATGAAACCGCCGAAAACAGCGGCCATCACCAGACCGACTGCTGCTTGCGCAGCAACCACCCGCCACGGAGACACCAGCGGGAGTCGGGCTCGAAGGGCTTGCGCCTCTTCTCGCGTCAGACTCTTGAATTCTGTTTCGTCAGCCTCAGATGCACCGTCATCCGAATCAGTGCGCAAGCCGTTGTGCATGGGTGTGCGCTGATTCACGTTTGTTGACGAGCAGTTGCGGCAAAACCATCGAATTATACGTGGAAACCCCCACTGCTTTGCCCTTCGCCGACCAAACGATGCATTGGCGCGTCAGTGCACCCAAAACGTGCGTCCAAAGCAACACTCGACCGGACGTGCAAGCCATCACGCCACAGCGAACTGCATGACTGACCAGTGGCGGATTGTGCTCAAGTTCATTGACGCAGCGCTTGCACCGGTGGCGCACCGGCGTTGGGCATTCAGCCCCCGGACAGGTGCACCGGAAGACCGGGTACCTCCACCCGGAAGGCCAGCACGCACCCGGCCAGCGGCTCCAACGCCAGCTCTTCCGCCGGACGCTTCTCGCGCGCCGTGGTGACATAGAGCGTCTTCAGATCCGCGCCACCAAAACACGGCATCGTCGGGCAGCGCACCGGCAGACGCACCTCGCGCAACACCTCGCCTTGCGGCGACAGGCGCAACAGCCGCTGCCCCTCGAACATCGCCACCCAGTAGCAACCTTCGACATCGACCGCCGCGCCGTCCGGCCGTCCGCCATAGGTGTCCAGCGACTGCCCCGCCTCGCGCAGCGCAAAGGTCCTGAAGACGCGCCGCCCCGACAGTCCGCCATCCGCCGGGTCGAAATCGAAGGCGAACACCGTGTGCGCCTTGGTGTCGGACCAGTACATCGTCCGGCCATCCAGGCTCCAGGCGAGTCCGTTGGACACCGTGATGCCGTCCGCCCGGCGAACGAGCGCCCCCCGGTCCCAGCAGTACAGGGCCGCCAGCGGCGGATCGCGCGGCTCGTAGATGGTGCCGACCCAGAACCGTCCCTGCGGGTCGCACTTGCCATCGTTGAACCGCTCGGTCGCCGGGTCATAGGGCGGCCGGGCCAGCAGGCTGCGGGTACCGGAGGCCGGGTCGAAGCGCCACAGTCCGTCGCGCATCGCCAGCAGCAATCCGCCACCCAGAACGGGCGCACAGCTGGCCGGCTCGACGGGGAAGTCCCACTGCCGGGTCTCGCCCGAGGCCGGATCCAGTCGGTGCAGGCGGCGGCCGGGAATGTCGCACCAGTAGAGCGCCTGCTCCTGCGGGTGCCACATCGGCGATTCGCCCAGCAGGCAGGGGGGACTGACAGCGTGGATCAGGTCGGCATCCATGGCGGCTCGCTTGGTGGAAGTGGTCAAAATCGGGCCGCGATGCTAACGCCGTACCGCGCTGTAACCCGGCCGGCCGCGGGTGCGTTCAGCGTTCAGTAGCGGCTGTGTGCACCGTCGAGGTCGACGCAGAGGTAATGCGCACCGGGCAGCGGATTGAAGTAGAACGGCGGCACCTCCACGAAGCCCAGCGACGCATACAGCTCGCGCGCCGCCTCCATGTCGTCGAGCGTGTCGAGCAGCATCGACGAATAGCGGGCCCGGCGGGCATCGTCGATGAGCGCCTGCGCCACCTGCCGCCCCAGACCGAAGCGGCGGAAGGCCCGGCGCACGTAGAGCCGCTTCATCTCGCAGGCGTTCGGGTAATCGACGTCGGTGACGCGGCGGTAGGCGCCGCAACCAGCCACCGCGCCATCGACCAGCGCCAGCAGCAGGCAGCCGTTGGGCTCGGCGTACTCCCCTGGGAGGTCCCGCAATTCCTGGTCGAAACCCTGGAACGAGAGATCGACCGCCAGACTGGCGGCGTATTCGCGGAAGATGGCGCGCGTGGCCTCGATCAGCGCCGGGGTGTCCGGCACGATCAGGCGGGTCTCGGGGACGTGCATGGCCGCAGTCTAGCCGCCCTGCGCCTGCACCCACAACGCCAGTGCAACACCCAGTGACAAGGCGATCAGCGCCAGCACCCAGCGGCCAGCGTGGTCGGCCGACGCCGGCACGTCGGGCGGCAGCGGCTTGTCGCCCACCAGCATCGGCGTGACCAGATCGCGTCCGTACACCAGCTGGTAGACAGCGATCGCCGCCACATGCAGCAGCACCAGCCCCAGCAGCAGCCACTGGCCCCAGGACTTGTGCCACGAAGTCGCCGCCAGCGAGGTGGTCGACTCGACGAAGCGGATCAGCGGCCCGGTGCTGGCGATCTCGTCATCGGCCACCAGCCCGGTCGACACCTGGAGCGCCAGCAGCCCGAGCAGCGCGAACACCGACAGCGCCCCGGTGGGGCTGTGGCCGACGTCCAGCAGGTCCTGCGGCCCGGCCTGACCACGCACGTAACGCAGCAAGGTGCCCGGTGCATGGAGGAAGCTGGCGAACCGCGACCAGCGCCCGCCGACCACGCCCCAGATCAGGCGGAACACCAGCAGCGCCAGCACCGCCAGCCCGAGCCGGAAGTGCCACTCCATTGCATTGCCGCCCACCTTGGCGCTGACCACGGCCCCGACGACACACAGCGCCAGCCCCCAGTGGAACAGGCGTGTCGGCCAGTCCCAGACCCGCACCGGACGCAGTCCGTCGGCGACCTCGCTCCTAGTCGACCCCATCGCTTTACCTCGCATGAAAACCGGTCATGGACGCGAGGCTACACTGGTCCGGCGACCATGTGGCCGCGCCAGCCCCTACCCGGAGTTCTGCCAATGAAACGTCTGTGCATCGCCCTGTGCGCCACCGCCGGCCTGTTCGCGGCCCTGCCCGCCAGCGCCCAGTTCCAGAAGCCCGAAGATGCGATCAAGTACCGCAAGGCCGCCTTCACGGTGATGGCCAACCACTTCGGTCGCATCGGTGCGATGGTGAACAACAAGGCGCCCTTCGACGCCAAGGCTGCTGCCGAGAACGCCGAACTGCTGACCCACCTGTCCGCGCTGCCGGCGGCGGGCTTCATCGCCGGCACCGACAAGGGCGAGACCCGCGCCAAGCCGGAAATCTGGTCCGAAGCCGACAAGTTCAAGGGCGGCATGACCAAGATGCAGGAAGAGATGGGCAAGCTCAACGCCGCGGCCAAGACCGGCGATCTGGCGCAACTGAAGACCGCCTTCGGCGCCGCCGCGCAGACCTGCAAGGCCTGTCACGACAACTACCGCAAGGAGTGAATCACAACCGCAGCGTTCCGGCGATGCAGCGGGTCACGTCGCCGGCGATCCAGACGCCAGCCCAGTCGCCCTCGGCGATGTGCTCGACATGCACCCGGCCATCGCGCCCCAGCGCGTGGCCCTGCCCGGCGACATAACGCGCCGGCAACTGTCCGGCGCCGATCAGCCACTGCGCAAGCCCGGCGTTCAGGCTGCCCGTGACCGGGTCTTCCGGCACCCCGAGGTCCGGCACGAAGGCCCGCACCTCCACATCGACCGCCCCGCCCTCCGGCCACGCGCCGACCACGCCGACATTGAGCCCGCGCATCGCCACGTAATCCGGCACCAGCGCGCGCACGGCGGCAGCGTCGTGCAGACGCACACCGAGCCAGCCGGGACCGTTGTCGATCCACTCGACCTGCAGCACCGCGTCGGCGGACAGCCGCAGCGAACGCAGCACCTGCGCCACCACCTCAGGCTCGGCCGGACCACTGCGCCGCAGCGGTGGCGCGGCGAAGGCCAGGCGATTCGATCCACCGTCGACCTGCCGCACACGCACCAGCCCGACACCGCACTCCTGCACCACGACGCCCGCCTGCCGTGGCACGCCACCCGCATCCAGCCACGCCTGGCAGCTGCCCAGCGTCGGATGGCCCGCGAAGGGCAACTCGCCACCCGGCGTGAAGATGCGCACCCGGTAGTCCGCCCCCGGGTCGGTCGGCGGCAGCAGGAAGGTCGTTTCGGACAGATTGGTCCAGCGCGCGTACGCCGCCATCTGGTCATCGCTCAGCCCGTTGGCATCGACGACGACCGCCAGCGGATTGCCCTTCAGCGGCTCCGCGGTGAAGACATCGAGCACGGCGGTGCGGCGCTCGCGTGGGGTGCTGTTCACGGCGTCGGCTCCGGCTGGTCCTCGGTCAGGTGGCGTTTCAGCACCGCGCCGAAGATGGCCACAGCGGTGTGGATCTGGTCCGGCGTCAGCGTCACGAAGGACAGGCGCACCGTGCGCGGATCGGGCGCGTGGGCATAGAACGCCGCACCGGGCACGAAGGCCACGCCCTCGTCGACCGCCTTCGGCAGCAGCGCCACGGCGTCACAGCCCTCGGGCAGCCGCACCCAGCAGAACATGCCGCCGCTCGGCGACGTCCACTCGCTGCCGGCGGGCAGGTGCTGCAGCAGCGCCTCGCGCATCGCATCGCGCTGGGCCCGGTAGCGGTCGCGGATGGTGGGGACATGCTGGTCGAGGAAGCCGTCGCGGATCACCTCGTAGACCACGCGCTGGTTGAAGCCCGGCGTGTGCAGGTCGGCCGCCTGCTTGGCCTGCAGCAGCTTGGGGAAGAGTTCGCGCGGCGCCACCACATAGCCCAGGCGCAGGCCCGGTGCCAGCACCTTGGAGAACGAGCCCAGGTAGATCACGCCCTCGGGCCAGCGCGCGGCCAGCGTCTTGGGCGGCGGAGCGTCGTACCAGAGGTCGCCGTAGGGGTTGTCCTCGACCAGCGGCACGCGGGCCTGCTTCGCCGCGGCGATCAGCGCCTCGCGCCGCGCCTCGGGCATGACGCGGCCACTCGGGTTCTGGAAGTTGGGCAGCACATACATGAAGCGCGTGCCGGGCGCGTCGTGCGGCAGGGCGGCCACCGCCTCGGGCAGCGGGCCGTCCGCGTCGCTGGGGATGCTGGCGAAGATCGGCTCCATCGGCGCGAAGGCCTGCAGGGCGCCCAGATAGGTCGGCGCCTCGACCGCGACCGGCGCGCCGGCGTCGACCAGCACCTTGGCCACGAGGTCCAGGCCCTGCTGCGAGCCGGTGGTGATGAGGACCTGGTCGGCGTCGACGGTCATGCCCTGTCCGCGCAGGTGGCTGGCCACCCACTCGCGCAGCGGCATGAAGCCTTCGCTGGCGGCGTACTGCAGCGCTTCGCGCGGCGTCTCGCGCAGCACCTTGTCGCAGGCCACGCGCATCGCCTCGACCGGAAAGGTGTCCGGCGACGGCAGGCCGCCGGCCAGCGACAGGATGCCCGGCCGGTCGGTGACCTTGAGGATCTCGCGCAGGATGGACGGGTTCATCCGCGCCGCGCGGCGGGCGGGGTTCCAGAGGGGGAGTTCGAAAGTCATGCGCGTGGTTCCTTGTGGACTGCCATTCTCTTCCCGATGAACACCACCGCGACCACCGCGACGGCAAACACCAGCGTCGACATCTGCAAAGGCTCGCCCAGCACCGGCACCGCCAGCAGCAGCGCGAGGAAGGGTTGCACCATCTGCACCTGGCTGACCCGCACCATGCCGCCCAGCGCCAGCCCGCGGAACCAGGCGAAGAAGCCCAGCCACATCGAGAACACCGTGACATAGGCGAAGCCGCCCCAGGCCGCTGCAGAAATGTCGGCCGGCACGGCAGGCCGCACCCACCACGCCACCGGCAGCGTCAGCGGCAGGCTGATGACCAGCACCCACGAGATGACGTGCTCGGCCCGCCAGCGCGCCGAGAGCTGCGCCCCGGCGACATAGCCGATCGCGGCACTCAGCATCGCGCCCAGCAGCAGGCCGTCCGCCGCGACCAGATGCCCGCCGCCCTGCACCGCCGCAAAGCCCAGCACCAGCGCGCAGCCCAGCACGGCGCAGACCCAGAACCCGTTCGACGGCCGCTGGCGCAGGTGCCACGCCGCTACCGACGCCGTGAACAGCGGCAGCACGCCCGTGATCACCGCTGCGTGCATCGACGGCACCTGGCGCAGCGCCAGCGCGATGAACAGCGGAAAGCCGAGCACCGTGCCCAGCGCCGCCACCGCCAGCGGCAGCGCATCGCGCCGTGTCGGCCACGGGGCGCGGGTCAGCCAGAGGTAGACCGCGCTCAGCAGCGCCGCCCCCGCCGCCCGCCCAGCGGTGACAAACAGCGGCGGCAGCTGCGGCGCCTCGCCGGGGCCGACCGCCAGCCGCGTCATCGGCAGCGTCAGGGCGAAGATCACCACGCCCAGCAGCCCCAGCAGCAGACCGCGGTTCTCTGGCGAGAGATTCGATTGGTGCGTCGTCATGCCTGCCCCATCCACACGGCGGTCAGCACCAGTACGGCCGCCATGCCCCGGTTGAACCACGCCAGCCGCGCCCCTTGCGCCAGCCAGCCCCGCAGCAGTGCGCCGACCACGGCATACGTGAAGTTGCTCGCGAAGGCAAACGCCGCCATGGTCGGCAGCACCACCAGCAGCCGCTCGCCCACCGGCCCCGGCAGCACCCAGCCAGCGGTCACCGACAGCGCGAACATCCAGCCCTTGATGTTGACGAACTGCAGCGCCACGCCCTGCCAGAAACCGACCTGCAGGCGCGCAGCATCGACCTGCCCGAGTTGCGTCGTGCGCGTCAGTTTCCACGCCAGCCACAGCAGGTAGCTGAGGCCGACCACCTTGATGCCTATCCGCAGCACCGGCTGCGCCGCGATCGCCGCGCCCAGCCCGACGCTGCACAGCCCCAGCATCAGCGCCCAGCCCACCGGCACCGCCAGACAGAAGCGCATCGCCCGGCGCAGGCCGAGGTTGGCGGCCATCGCGGTGGACAGCGTCGTGTTGGGGCCGGGCGTGAAGGACATGGCCGTGCCCAGCGCCAGCAAGGCGAGGTAGTCGGAGGCGGTGATCGCGAGCATGGGCGCCAGTCTAGGGCGCTATAGCAGCACAGTACCAGTACACTTGACACCGATACTGTTCACCACTGTACTGGTCTCCGCAGCGACACATCCGACCGGACCCCATCCAGGCCGCATCGCCACCATGAACCCGCCCCAGCTCAGCCGCCGCAGCGACCAGACCCTGGCCGAACAGCTCGCGGCCCACTTCGCCCAGCACATCCGCCACCGCCTGCTCTCGCCCGGCGCCCGGCTGCCCTCGGTACGCGACTGCGCGCGGCGGCATGCGGTCAGCCCGCACACCGTCGTCGCGGCCTACGACCAGCTGCTCGCGCAGGGGCTGGTCGAGGCGCGCCGGCAGCGCGGCTTCTTCGTGCGCGAACTGCGGCGCGACCTGCCTGCGGCCAGCACCGCCCATCCCCCCGCCCCACCCACCGTGCCCTTCGACGCCAGCGCGCTCATCCGCGGGATGCTCGGTCGCAACAGCCAGCGCCCCGGCCCGGGCCTGGGCACGCTGCCGCCGAGCTGGCTCGACCTGCCGATGCTGCACGCCGCGCTGCGCAAGGTGCTCACCGAAGACCGCGGCCTCGGCGACGCCGCCGCCTCGCTGCAGTACGGCGAGCCGGCCGGTGATCCGCGCCTGCGCGCCGCGCTGTCCGACCGCATCGCCGACTTCGGCGTGCGCGCTGCGCCGTCGCAGATCATCACCGCCGTGGGCGCGACGCAGGCGCTCGATCTGGTGTCACGCACGCTGCTCACGCCCGGCGACGCGGTGCTGGTGGACGAGCCCGGATGGTCGGTCGAATACGCCCGGCTGACCCACCTCGGGATGCGCTTGCTGCCGGTGCCACGCGGCCCGGACGGTCCCGATCTGGCGGTGATGGACGCACTGGCGCGGGAACACCGCCCGCGGCTGTATGTCACTGTCTCGGTGCTGCACAACCCGACCGGCGGGATGCTGAGCCTGTCCACCGCGCACCGCCTGCTGCAGCTCGCGCAGGACCACGACCTGCAGATCCTGGAGGACGACACCTACGCCCACCTCGCCCCGGCACACGCCCCGCGCCTGTCCGCGCTCGATGGCCTGCGCCGCACCTTCTACGTCAGTGGCTTCTCGAAGATCCTGGCGCCGGGCTGGCGCGTCGGCTATGTGGCGGCGCCCGAATCGCAGGTGGAGCGGCTGATCGACGTGAAGCTGCTGTCGAGCCTGACGACGCCCGCGCTGCTGGAGCAGGCGGTGGCGGTCTGTCTGGAACAGGGGCAGCTGCGCCGCCACGCCGAGCGGGTCTGCGCCCGGCTGGACGCGGCGCGCAACCGCAGCGTGCAGCTGGCGCTCGGGGCGGGTTGCAGCTTTGTCTGTCCGCCACAGGGGCTGTTCGGCTGGGTCGAGACGGGTGTCGACACCGAGCAGCTCGCCCAGCGCCTGCTCGACGCCGACTGGCTGATGGCACCCGGCAGCCTCTTCCACGCGCGCCGCCAGCCGAGCACGCGGATGCGGATCAACTTCGCGACGGCGCAGGACGCGGGGTTCTGGCGGGCGTTCGCTGCAGCGCGCGATGCGCTGCGGCCATGAGATCAGGCGGTCTCGACCAGCGCCTTCTTCATCTTCTTCATCGCCGCGACCTCGATCTGGCGAATGCGCTCGGCGCTGACGCCGTACTCGGCGGCCAGATCGTGCAGCGTCAGGCCGCCGGAGCCGTCGTCGTTGACCTTGAGCCAGCGCTCCTCGACGATGCGGCGGCTGCGCGCATCCAGCGCATCCAGCGCCCGCAGCAGACCGGGGCCGGCGAGTTCGTCGCGGTGGCGGGCCTCGATCGCCTGCGTCGGCTCATGGCGGTCGTCAGCCAGGTAGGCGATCGGGGCGTAGGCGTTGTCGTCGTCGTCATCGCCGCTGGGGTCGAGTGCCACGTCGCCACCGGCGAAGCGGGTTTCCATCTCGATGACCTCTTCGCGCTTGACGTTCAGTTGCGCGGCGACCTTGTCGATCTCGGCCTCGGACAGGCCGGCGCGGTGCGTGTCGCCCTCGGCGGCTTCGCCCTTGAACTGGCGCTTCATCGAGCGCAGGTTGAAGAACAGCTTGCGCTGGGCCTTGGTCGTCGCGACCTTGACCATGCGCCAGTTCTTCAGGATGTATTCGTGGATCTCGGCCTTGATCCAGTGCAGCGCATAGCTGACCAGACGCACGCCCTGCTCCGGGTCGAAGCGCTTGACGGCCTTCATCAGGCCGACGTTGCCTTCCTGGATCAGGTCACCATGCGGCAGACCGTAGCCGAGGTACTGGCGCGCCACTGACACGACCAGCCGCAGGTGCGACAGCACCATCCGGCCGGCAGCGTCCAGATCTTGCTTGTCACGCAGCTTGCGCGCCAGACCCGACTCTTCCTCGGCCGTCAGCATCGGCAGCCGGTTGACGGCGCTGATGTAGGCGTCCAAATTGCCAAGCGAGGGCACCAAGGCCCACGGATCGCGCAAGGAAAGAGCAGTGGAAGATGACAGTTGCATGGTGGACATAGACTGTGCTTGCGTCCTGGAGTTCCCTTTCAGTTTAGCACTCGCTCTCAGCGAGTGCTAAAGCCAAGAAAGTACGCAAAGGCCAGACTTGTGAGAATGATCAATCAGAAACGAACCAAAACCATGGGCTGGTGGCGGGCGGTGGGACTGCTCGCCCGTGCGGACTGGACGCTGCTCGCGCAGGACCGCCGATTTGCACTGGTGGTGGCCGGCGCCCTGTTCATCCCGGCGCTCTACGCGCTGATCTACCTGTCCAGCATGTGGGACCCGAGCACACGCACCGGCGCCCTGCGGGCCGGTCTGGTCAATGCGGACACGGGGGTGGTCTTCCGCGGCCAGACCTCGCACATGGGCGAGGACGTCAGCCAGACGCTGCTGCGCCAGGGGCTGTTCCAGTGGCAGCGCTTCGACGATGCCGAGTCGGCCCGGCGGGCCGTGCGGCGGGGGGAGCTGAGCTTCGCCGTGCTGATTCCGCCCAACTTCAGCGAGCTGGCGGTGCCGGGGCGCGAAGCGGGCGCGGCCAAGCTGGTGATCTACACCTCCGAGGGCAACAGCTACAGCGGCGCCGGCTTTGCCAAGCGCTTTGCGCCGGAGCTGGCCCACCGGGTCAACGAGGCGCTCAACGAGCAGCGCTGGGACATGGTGCTGACCACGGCGCAAGGCTCGAAGCTGAATCTGGCCACCCTGCGCGACCGCGTCGGGCACCTGCATGCCGGCAGCCAGCTGCTGGCCGACGGCACCCACCAGGCACGGCAAGGCGCAGACGAGCTGGCTGTGGGGCTGGGCAAGGCGAGCGAGGCGGTGCAGCAGGTGCAGCGCGGCGCGACCCAGCTGGCCGACGCGAGCACCCAGTTCGCAGGCGGCTGGCGCCAGCTGTCCTCGGGCCTGCGCACGCTGGACAGCCACCGCCCGGCAGCGGCCGACCTCGATCCGCTGAAAACCGGCGCGCAGCGTCTGGTGCAGGGCCAGACCGAGCTGGGCAAGGGCCTGGAACAGCTTTACCAGGGCACCCGGCAGCTCAAGGCCGGCGCGCAGGCGCTGCAGCGCAGCACCCAGCCGATCCCGCTGATCGGCGACGGGCTGGCCGAGGGCGCCCAGGCGATCGACGACGGGGTCGAGCTGCTCGGCCTGGGTCTGACCCAGGCGCACGACAGCAACCAGCAGCTGATCGGCGGGATGCAGCAGCTGCAGACCGGCATCCAGAGCGTGTCGAGCAACTTCCTGCAGTTCAGCGGCGCCTTGCACCAGATCACCACCGCCCTGCCCGAGGACAGCCGCGTCGACGCCCTGCCGCACGGCGCGCAGCAGCTGGGCAGCGGCGCGCTGGCACTGGGCGACGGCCTGCGCAAGCTGCAGAGCGGACACGGTCAGCTGCACACCGGACTCGCCCGGCTGGAATCCGGCAGCGCCCAGCTGCGCGACGGACTGGCCCTGCTGGCCGATGCGCTGCCCGGCGACGTGCCCCTGCCCGAAGGCAGCGCCCGCGGGCTGGCCGATTCGGTCGAGCCCGCGATCGAGATCGTCGCCCCGGTGGGCAACGACGGCGCGGGCTTTGCACCGAACTTCGTGCCCATGTCGCTGTGGGTCGGGGCGGTGACCGCGGCACTGCTGTTCAACCTGCGCCGCCTGCCCGACACCGCGGTCGGGCTGCGCCGCTCCGCCCAGGTCATCGGCAAGCTGGTCTGGCCCTCGGCCGTGGTGCTGGGCCAGTCGGCGGTGATGGCGGCGATGATGATGGGCATCCTGAACATCCGCGTGCACGACCTCGGCCCCTTTGTCGTCACCGTGGCCGCGGCCTCACTGACCTTCCTGCTCATCCTGTTCGCGCTGGTCCGCTGGTTCGGCGAGCTGGGCAAGGTGATCGGGATCATCCTGCTGATCGTGCAGCTGTCGTCGGCCGGTGCGACCCTGCCGATCGAGCTGGCCACCCCCTTCTTCCAGGCGCTGCACCCCTATCTGCCCTTCACCTGGGTCGTGCGGGCCTTCCGGGCCAGCATGTTCGGCGCCTACGACGGCCAGTGGATGGCCCACTGGGCGGTGGTGGCCGGTTGCGGCGGCGCGGCGCTGCTGGGTGCGACCCTGGCGGGGCGCTGGAAGATCACCCCGGCCGCGGACTACCACCCCGGCATCGAGATCGATTGACCTGAACGCGCGGGTTCAGGCCACCGTGCCGGCCAGCGCCCGCAATTCGTCCACATCGCGGACCTGCACCTGGTAGCCGCGCACCGACAGCACCCCGCGCGACTCGAAGCTGCGCATCAGCCGCGACAGGGTCTCGGGCGACATGGCGAGCTGCTGGGCGATGTCGCGCTTGCGCTCCTGCAGGCGCAACTCGGCCTGACCGCTGCGCTGCGGCAGGCGCTGCAGCAGCCACTGCGCCAGCCGGGCCGGCGCGTCGTTGTGCAGCAGGTTGCGCGAGGCCATCGTCATCTGCTGCACCTGCTGCGCCAGCGTCTCGCAGAACTGCTGGGCCAGCGTCGGGTGGCTCGTCATCTGGTCGCGGACGGCCTCCAGCGGCAGATCGGCCACCACCACGTCCGACAGGGCCTGGGCCTCCATCGCATAGGGCTGGCCGAGCCAGGCTGCACTGACGTCCAGCCACGCCGGGCCGGTCACGCTGCGCTCGGTGCGCAGGCAACCATCCGCTGCGCGCGAACCCAGCACCACATCGCCGGACAGCAGCAGCACCAGCGCAATGGCTGGCGCGCTGCGGTCGAGCACCGCGTCGCCTGCGGCCACTGTGCGGCGGTGTGCCAGGTGCATCAACAGATCGACATCGGCGGATCCCAGCGTGGACGCAGACAGCACCCGCAGCCAAGGCGCCGGGTCGGCCGCAGCCGGTGGCGCACCGGCGAGGCGACGGCGGGGCCGGGGCCAAGGCCCCGCGAGAGGGGGGTACATCTCCATGGGCGGCAATCAGAGCAAGTCGAGGTGAGCAGAAGGGGAAGAACCTGCTTGCACTGTCTCCCAAGTCGCCCGCCCGACTGTTGAGGCAGGTCAAACCCGGCGGGCTCAATCCAGCCCGAGTTCCTGGATCTTGCGGGTGATCGTGTTGCGGCCGATGCCCAGCTTGTGCGCGGCCTCGATGCGCCGGCCCTTGGTGATGGCCAGCGCGGTCTGGATCAGGCGGCCCTCGAAGAGCCGGGTCAGGTCGTCCCAGACTTGCGGGTGGCCCTGCTCCAGCAGCACGCGGGCCTCGCGCTCCAGATCGTCAAGCCAGGCATCGACCGGCGCAGCCGACACCTCGCGGACCGGCGAGCCCCCCGTGGACAGACCGGCACCCACCAATGCCGTGGCCGGCACCGGTTGCCCGGCGGCGGCCGGCGGCGACACCGCAACGACCGGGGCGAGCGCAGGGCGCTGCCCAGCCATCGCCTGGACATGTTCCTGGATCTCGGGCGGCAGGTCCTTGGGATCGATGGTCTGGGCCGGCGCCATCACGGTCAGCCAGTGGCAGAGGTTCTCGAGCTGCCGCACATTGCCGGGGAAGTCGAACTGCGCGATCTGCTGCAACGCCAGATCCGAGATCCGCTTGGACTCGACGCCCAGTTCCTTGGCGCTGCGCTGCATGAAGTGGCGGGCCAGCGCGGGGATGTCCTCGCGCCGTTCGCGCAAGGCCGGCAGGCGCAGGCGGATCACGTTCAGGCGGTGGAACAGGTCCTCGCGGAAGGCGCCGTCGCGCACCCGCGTCTCCAGGTTCTGGTGGGTCGCGGCGATGACCCGCACGTTCGATTTCAGCGGCTGGTGGCCGCCAACGCGGTAGAACTGGCCGTCCGACAGCACCCGCAGCAGCCGGGTCTGCAGGTCGAAGGGCATGTCGCCGATCTCGTCGAGGAAGAGCGTGCCACCCTCGGCCTGCTCGAAGCGGCCGCGGCGGGTGGCCTGCGCGCCGGTGAAGGCGCCGCGCTCGTGGCCGAAGAGTTCGCTCTCCAGCAGGTCCTTCGGGATTGCCGCGGTGTTGATCGCGACAAACGGCCCGCCCGCACGCAGGCTGTGCTTGTGCAGCGCGCGCGCCACCAGCTCCTTGCCGGAACCGGATTCGCCCGTGATCAGCACCGTGACATTGCTCTGGCTGAGCCGGCCGATGGCGCGGAACACGTCCTGCATCGCCGGCGCCTGGCCGAGCATCTCGGGCACGTCGGCGGTGGCCTCGTCGACGCTTTCCTCGCGCAGGCTCTCGTCCACCGCGCGGCGGATCAGCGCCACGGCCTTGGGCAGATCGAAGGGCTTGGGCAGGTACTCGAAGGCGCCGCTCTGGAAGGCCGAGACGGCGCTGTCCAGATCCGAATAGGCCGTCATGATGATGACCGGCAGCCCCGGGTACCTGGCCTTGACCTTGGCGAGCAGGTCGATGCCGGTCCCGCCGGGCATGCGGATGTCGCTCACCAGCACCTGCGGGGCATCGTCTTCCAGCGCTGTCAGCACGTCGCGCGCGTTGGTGAAGCTGCGCACCGGCAGCTCCTCGCGGGCCAGCGCCTTCTCCAGCACGAAGCGGATGGATTGGTCGTCGTCAACGATCCAGATGGGTTTCATGCGATGCCTGTCAGCCTGTCAGCAGGTCGGTTCGGAGCCCGGACCCCACTGGCGCAGGCGCCACAGGGGTCAAGGCAGCGGAATCTGTATCTTGAACAGCGTGCACCCGGGTTCGCTCTCGCATTCGATCAGGCCATGGTGCTGCTGGATGAAGTCCTGTGCCAGCGTCAGTCCGAGGCCTGAACCACCGTCCCGGCCAGAAACCAGCGGGAAGAAGATGCGGTCACGGATCTCGGGCGGCACGCCGGGTCCGTTGTCTTCGATATGCAATTCCAGTGCCAGCCGGTAGCGCTGCCGTCCGATCGTCACCTGCCGCGCCGCGCGGGTGCGCAGCACGATGCGGGCATCGCCCTCCTCCTGACGCCGCGAGGTCAGCGCCTGCGCCGCGTTGTGGGCAATGTTGAGCACGGCCTGGATCAGCTGCTCGCCGTCGCCGCGGAACTCGGGCAGCGAGATGTCGTAGTCGCGCTGCACCGAAAGTCCCTTGGGGAATTCGGCCAGGATCAGCGCCCGCACCCGCTCCAGCACCTCGTGGATGTTGACGTCCGTGACCATGTGCGGCCGCCGGTGCGGCGCGAGCAGCCGGTCCACCAGCGCCTGCAGGCGGTCGGCCTCATGGATGATGACCTGGGTGTATTCGCGCAGGGCCTTGCTCTCCAGGTCCATCTCCAGCAGCTGTGCCGCGCCCCGGATGCCGCCCAGCGGGTTCTTGATCTCGTGGGCGAGGTTGCGGATGAGTTCCTTGGTGATGCGGGCCTGGTCGAGCGTGCGGGTCTCGCGGTCCTGGCGGGTCTGCTGCTCGATCTCGACCAGTTCCAGCAGCACCTGCTCGCCGTGGTCGATCTGGGTGACGATGGCGTGGACCGGCAGCGGCTCGGTCGACGCCGCGCCGGGCGGCCGCCGCAGCAGCGCTTCCAGCCGGGCGGTGGCAAATTCGTTGGCGACCACCGCATCGAAGGTGACCTTCAGCGTGGCGGGATCGACGAACCAGTCGAACACCCGCCCGCGCTGCAGCGCCCGCCGCGGCAGGCCGAGCACGCTCTCGAAGGCGGCATTCACGTAGACGCAGCGGCCGTCGCGGCGCAGCACGGCCACCATCGTGGCCAGGTGGTCGAACGCGTCGAAGGCGTTGGCGTGGGAGCGCGTCAGGTTCATGGGGCGGGCAGTTTGGCGAGTTCGCGCTTGAGGGCGGCGACGTCGGCTTCCTTGCGGGCGATGGAGGCCTTCATCTCGCCCACACGCTCCTGGTAACGCGCGAAGTTGCGTTCGTCACCGCGGCGCTCGGGCTCGCCCTGGTTGTAGTCCTTCTGCAGCGCGGCGAGGCGCTCCTCCTCCTTGCGCAGCTCGGCTTCGAGGATGCGCCGGGCGTCGCTGTCGCGGGCGCGCTGCTGGGCCGGGTCGACCCGCATCTCGCCACTGGCACGGGCCGCCGGCGCCGCGCCGCTGGCCGGGCGGGCGCCAGCACCCTCCCCGCCACCGCCACCGCCACCGCCACCGCCACCACTGCTGCTAGCGGGACGCCGCACGGGCGACTGCACCACCGACACCGGCGCGCCGTCCAGCGTCTTGCAGCCCAGTTCGGCCGCCTCCTTGGCGCTGTACTGGTCGGTGTAGAGGTTGCCGGGGCAGCGGTAAACCGGACGCTCCTGGGCGCCAGCCACAGTCGAACCAGCCACCAGGGCCATCGCCATCGTCGTGCGCAACATGCGCGGAAGAAAGGTCGTGCTCATCGCGCCGCAGTATGGACCATAAAAAAGGCGGCCCGCAGGCCGCCTTTCGTGTACTCCGGCCTGATCAGCGACCAGACCCTGGCAGCATCACAGCGTGTAGTACATGTCGAACTCGATCGGATGGGTCGTCATGCGCATGCGCTGGACTTCCTGCATCTTCAGATCGATGTACGCGTCGATGTACGAATCGGTGAACACGCCACCCTTGGTCAGGAACGAGCGGCCCTTGTCCAGATACTCCAGCGCCTGTTCGAGGCTCGAGCACACGGTCGGGATCAGCGCGTCTTCTTCCGGCGGCAGGTGGTACAGATCCTTCGTGGCGGCTTCGCCCGGGTGGATCTTGTTCTCGACGCCGTCCAGGCCGGCCATCAGCAGCGCGGCGAAACCCAGGTACGGGTTCATCAGGGGATCCGGGAAGCGGGCTTCCACGCGACGACCCTTCGGGTTCGCGACGTACGGAATGCGGATCGAGGCCGAGCGGTTCTTGGCCGAGTAGGCCAGCTTCACCGGGGCTTCGTAGCCCGGGACCAGGCGCTTGTAGCTGTTGGTGCCGGGGTTGGTGATCGCGTTCAGCGCACGGGCGTGCTTGATGATGCCGCCGATGTAGTACAGGGCGAAGTCGCTCAGGCCGGCATAGCCGTCACCGGCGAACAGGTTGACGCCATCCTTCCACACCGACTGGTGGACGTGCATGCCCGAACCGTTGTCGCCAACGATCGGCTTCGGCATGAACGTGGCGGTCTTGCCGTAGGCGCCCGCGACGTTGTGGATGATGTACTTCTGGAGCTGGACCCAGTCGGCGCGCTGGATCAGCGTGCTGAAACGGGTGCCGATTTCCATCTGGCCGGCGTTGGCCACTTCGTGGTGGTGCACTTCGACCGGGATGCCCATCGATTCGAGGATCAGGCACATCTCCGAGCGCATGTCCTGGCCCGAATCGACCGGCGGCACGGGGAAGTAACCACCCTTGACGGTCGGGCGGAAGCCCTTGTTGCCGTGCTCGTAGTCCTTGCCGGTGTTCCAGGCCGCTTCTTCCGACTCGATGGAGCAGAAGGAGCCGGACATGTCCGCACCCCAGCGCACGCTGTCGAACACGAAGAACTCGGGTTCCGGACCGAAGAAGGCGGTGTCACCCAGGCCGGTCGACTTCATGTAGGCCTCGGCGCGCTTGGCCAGCGAGCGCGGGTCGCGCTCGTAGGCCTTGCCGTCGGCCGGATCGATGACGTCGCAGGTCAGGATCAGCGTGGTCTCTTCGAAGAACGGGTCGATGTTGGCCGTGTTCGGGTCGGGCATGAGCTGCATGTCCGAGGCTTCAATGCCCTTCCAGCCGGCGATCGACGAGCCGTCGAATGCATGACCCGACGTGAACTTGTCTTCATCGAAGTGGGAAACGGGCACCGAGACGTGCTGTTCCTTGCCACGGGTGTCGGTGAAACGGAAGTCGACGAACTTGACTTCGTTTTCCTTCACCAGCTTCATCACGTCGGCGACGGTCTTGGCCATCAGAGGCTCCTAGCGAGATGGGAAATGAAATGAATGAGGGGGTATTTTCCGGGCGCTCAGCCGGGCTGAGAACCGCCAAGCAATGTAGCAGAATCCATGCCCGATCCCTTTGGCGGTGCAGTCACTTTGCAAGCTGTTGCCGACTCGGATTCATCTGGTGAAATTCGGCACTTCGGTGGCACCGCAGTGCAGCATATTCTGCCAAGTGCACCAATCACGTGCATCAACGCACCATTTCAGGGCCCAACAGAATGTCGGGCGACTGCAGCCCGTGCAGCAGGGCCGCATAGGCCTGTTGCAACGCCTCGCCGGGACGCCCCTTGACCCCGAGTTCGATGTGCCGGCCATGCACCGGGTGGTCCACGCTGGGCAGGCTGAAGACCTTGATGCCCTCGAAACGAGCCTCGATGTCGATCATCAGCGGCGTGAGGCTGGCCTCCATCGAGCCGTAGACGATGACCGAGCGCTCTTCCTGCACCCCGGCGCCATGCAGGTGGGCGTAGCGGCTGTCGAGCAGCGCCTCGATCATCGGATGCGCC
The DNA here is from genome assembly GCF_963924895.1 of uncultured Sphaerotilus sp. Classification (NCBI taxonomy): domain Bacteria; kingdom Pseudomonadati; phylum Pseudomonadota; class Betaproteobacteria; order Burkholderiales; family Sphaerotilaceae; genus Sphaerotilus; species uncultured Sphaerotilus sp. The sequence goes on along the minus strand of NZ_CAWURG010000037.1, from coordinate 58,236 downwards.
ATCACCGGGAAACCGGGGACGAAGTGCACATCGCCGACCGAGAAGCCGGGGATCTTGTTGTACGGGTTCGGGATGATCTGCGCGCCGACCGGGAACACGCCCATGTTCGTGCGGTGGACCGTGTCGGGGTGGCTCGGGTCGTCGCTCCAGCCCTTCTCGATCGCCATCTGGCGCACCCGCTCCATGATGAGTTCGTAGGCCTCGGGGTGCAGCGCCAGCGGCACGCCCAGCGCGGCCGCCGCGCACTGGCGCGTGTGGTCGTCCGGCGTCGCGCCGATGCCACCGCAGGAGAACACCACGTCGCCGCTGGCAAACGCCCCGCGCAGCGTGTCGGTGATGCGGCGCGGGTCGTCGCCGACGTAGGTGCTCCAGGCCAGTGACAACCCGCGGGCCGACAGCAGTTCGATGACCTTGGCGAGGTGCTTGTCCTGGCGTTTGCCCGAGAGGATCTCGTCGCCGATGATGATGAGGCCGAAGTTCATGGGAGGGCGATGGGTGGGAAGGAATCGGGGCCGGAGCCAGCGGTCGGGCTGCCCGGCAAGGCAGGAGCGGCGGGCGCAGGCGTCCCCACCGGCGGCAGCACCTCGACGGCCTGTTCACGGCGCAGCGCGTCCAGCGCCGCCAGGCTGTAATGCGTGAACCACAGCGCCGCCAGCACGAACACCAGCGTGTAGAGCCAGACGAACACCGGGATCAGCAGCGGCATCATCGGCAGCGCCAGCGCGCCCATCGCCCAGATCAGCGACGGTGCCGCGCCCAGGTAGCCCGAGACGATGCCAATCACCAGCAGCGGCGTGCGGTGGCGGCGCATGATGGCCAGGCGCTCCTCGTGGGTGGCGTGGTCGGCCAGCGCGTCGTAGACCATCACGCGGTAGGTCAGCCAGCCCCAGATCAGCGGCGGCACCAGCAGCGCCAGCGGCGGGATCACCCACAGCGGCAGGCTGACGACCATCACCACCAGCGCCAGCAGCGTCGAGCCCAGCGACCACCACAGCGCCTGCCACCAGCGCCCGCCGTGGCGGCGCTCCAGGGTCTCGAACCGGCGCTTGGCCACCAGCGTGACCACGGTCGCGCCCATGAAGGTCGACACCAGCAGCAGCGAGGCCACGATCAGCACCGGCACCGTCAGCGCCACCACGACCAGCGGCCCGATCACGCTGCGGAAGGCGCCGCCGGTGAACTTGTCGATCCAGGCGGTGACGGGGGACAGCATCGGCGTGTCCACCATGAACTGCCGAACGCCCTCGACCGCGGGATCCCAGAAGAACCACGCCAGGCCGAACGCGAGCCCGCCGAGCAGCAGCACCGGCAGCAGCGACAGGAAAATCACGCGCGGCAGCAGGCAATACGCCATCGCGCGCCAGAAGGCATCAAGGATTTTGGACATGGGCGCCAGCATAGCGACTCGGCGTCCGCAGCGCTGACACCCCTGGTACAGACCGGCTCAGGCCTGGGTCAGGCGCGCCCGACCAGCCGCAGCAGGCCCAGCCGCTGCTGCGCCCAGAAGCCGCGCCCGTAGTCGCGCCCGCCCTCTTCGGGCAGCTGGTCGCGGATGCCGGTGGCGGTGTCGCCAGGCCGGCCCTCGAAGCGCGCGGTGCCGAACAGCAGGTCCCACACCGGCAGCAGCACCGAGAAGTTGTGTCCGCCCAGCGTGCCCTTGCCGTCGGACTCGTGGCCGATGCCCAGACTGTGGTGGATGCGGTGGTAGTGCGGACTGACCAGCAGCCGCTCGCCCAGCCAGCCGAAACCCATGCGCACATTGGCGTGCGACAGGTTCTCGACGAGCTGCGACAGCGCCACCACGGCGACGAACTGCCCCGGCGCCACACCGATCGCGTGGCCGATCTGCACGAACAGCAGGTCGACGATCACCGAGTCGAGCAGGTGGTTGCGGTTGTCGGTCCACATCGTCATCTGGCGCTGGCTGTGGTGGACAGCGTGCAGCGCCCACCACCAGTCGAACGCGTGCTGCCCGCGGTGCAGCAGGTAGTTGGCCAGGTCGAACACCACGAGGTAGACCACGAAGGCCGCCAGCGCCGTGTCGCTCACACCCGGCCACAGCGGGGCGATCAGCGTGTCGAGCTGCCAGCCAGTGACGCCGTGCACCGCCAGCCAGCCCCACAGCGCATTCCACAGCGGATCGAAGGCGAAGAACATCGCCACCTGGAACAGCCCGAGCCGGTGGAGCAGCGTGTAGAGGATGTCGGTGCGGACAGCGGCGCGGTCCAGCATCGGCTGCAGCGGCCGCCAGCGCTGCAGCGGCCCGATCACCGCCAGCATCACCGCGATCTGCAGCAGCCCGACCAGCAGCCAGCCGGTCGCGTTGTAGGCATCCTCCAGGATCGAGCCGCCGCCCAGCGCGAACACCACTGGTTGCACGGCGGTCTCGTAGAGCCACTGCTGGGCCTGCCCGAAGACATCGACGAGCGTGTCGATCATGGCCGGGTCGGCGTCGCCTGCAGCGCGGCGCGGTAGGCCGGGTGCTCGGCCAGCGTCGCGAAGCAGTGGCCGCGCTGCTTGAGGCCGGTGAGCAGCGGCTCCAGCACGGCGGGCGCCCACGGATCCTGGCGCGACCAGATGCCCAGGTGTGCCAGCAGGATGTCGCCGGGGCGGATGTCGCGCAAGGCCTTCTGCAGCAAGGTAGCGTTGGGGAATTTCTCGCTCGACAGCTCGTCGCCGAGGAAGCCGGCCGGGCTCCACGGGACATGCTGCCAGCCGCACTGCGCAGCCGCCGCGAGCAGCGCGGGCGAGGTCTTGCCGCCCGGCGCGCGGAACAGCGGCGCCATGCGCTGGCCAGTCATCTCGGTGAAGCGGGTGGCGGAGCGCTGCAGCTCGGCACAGTAGGCCGCGGCGTCCATGCGGAGCGTGCGGTCGGCCTGCGGGCCGAAGGTCGGGCGCATGTCGAAGCTGCCGTCGCCCCGGTCGGCACGCCAGTAGACGTGGTCGAAGGTGTGCGAGCCGAACAGGTGGCCTTCCGCCACGCGGGCCTTCCACCACGGCGTCCACTCGGCGTCGAGGCTGCGGCCCTCGGTCTTCGTGCGCTCGTTGGCGAGGAAGAAGGTCGCCTTGACCTGCTGGCGCGCCAGCACCTCGGCCACCAGTGGCGCGACACCCATGTGGCCGGTGTCGAAGGTCAGGAACAGCGGCTTGTCGCAGGACGCCGACTGCGCGCTGCCGGCGACCAGCACCAGCGCAGCCACCGCCATACCCTGGGCAATCGGAAACTGCATCACGTCCTCACAGCCGTCCGGCGTGCTCCAGCGTCCAGACCCCGTGCGGCGACTTGCCGACGTTGATCTGGCGCACCACCTTCTTCTGCTCGGTGTCGATCACCGTCAGCTTGCCGGCCCAGCGCGAGGCCACATAGATGAACTTGCGGTCGGGCGAGAGGTCCATGCAGTCCGGGCCGCTCGGCGCCGGGTAGTTGTCGACCACGGTGAGCGTCTGCGTGTCGATGCGGCTGATGGTGTTGGCCACGCGGTTGCTGACCAGCACATGCCGCTTGTCGCCCCAGGCGCGGAAGGCGTGGGCGCCGGCGCCGGTCGGGATGCGCTTGACCAGCTTCGGCGGGTTGACGCTCACGTCATAAGCTTCGACGAAGGCGTCGCCCGTCAGGCCGACCAGCAGCGTCTTGTCATCCGCGCTCAGGAACACGTCGGCGGGCATCTTGCCGGACGGCACCGTCCAGCGCGTGGTCTGGGTCGCCAGGTCGATCGACGTGATCTGGTCATCGTCCTGGATGCTGCCGTAGACCACGGAGGACTTGGTGTCGATGATGACGTGGCTGGGCGTCTTGCCGGTGGAGATGCGCTTGGCCAAGGCCAGCTCGAAGCCGCCCGCGGCCGGGCGCGTGACGCGGTAGATGTCGATGTGGTTGAGCCGGTTCGCCGCGGTGACGAACCACTTCATGTCGGGCGAGAAGCGCAGCTGGTAGGGATCGATGATGTTGGTCATCGTGCGCTGGATCTGGCCCGTGCGCGGATCGACCAGCGTGATGGTGTTGCCGACCGCGTTGGCCACCAGCAGCGATTTTTCGTCCGGCGAGAGGTAGAGGTGGTGCGGCTCCTTGCCGGTGGGCAGGCGGCGCAGCTCGGTCATGCTGACGGGATCGATGACGCTGATGGTGGCGTCGAGCGAATTGAGCACGAAGATCGGCGGGCGGGCCGCGGCAGCGGCCGGTGCGGACGCGGGCGCGGAGGCGGCCCCCTGAGCGCGAACATCACAGGCCAGCGCCAGCAGCGCGGCAGCGGAAGAAGAAAGACAACGGCGACGCGAGATCATGCAGCGGGGAGATCCAGGAAACGGTGCGGCAGTGTACTGGTGGCACCTGAAGCCAGGCCCCCTGTCCTCCCCCTTGCTTGATCGCGGTCACATCGGGGGGACTTTGGTCGCGAATCAGGCCACGCCGTTCGCCTTGAACCAGGCCAGGCAGCGCGCCCAGCCGTCCTGCGCCGCGGCCTGGCGGTAGCTCGGGCGGTAGTCGGCGTGGAAGGCGTGCGGTGCGTCCGGGTAGACAACGAACTCCGAGCGCTTCGCCGCCGCGCTGCCCGCGGCGAGTGCGGCCTTCATCTTCTCGACCGTGTCGAGCGGAATGCCGCCGTCCTGCCCACCGTAGAGCCCAAGCACAGCGCCCTTGAGTTCGCCCGTCAGGTCGATCGGGTGCTTCGGCGTGAGAGCCGTCGCGTTGCCGACGAGCCTGCCGTACCACGCCACACCCGCCTTGATCGCCGGGTTGTGGGCCGCGTACAGCCACGTGATGCGGCCGCCCCAGCAGAAGCCGGTGATGCCGACGCGCGCGGGGTTGCCTCCGTTGGCGGCGGCCCAGGCGACGGTGGCATCCAGATCGCCCATGACCTGCGCGTCGGGCACCTTGCCGATGACCTCGCTCATGAGCTTGGCCATCTCGCCGTAGCTGCCCGCGTCGCCCTGGCGCACGAACAGCTCGGGCGCGATTGCCAGGTAGCCCAACCGGGCAAAGCGCTTGGCGACGTCGGCGATGTGCTCGTGCACGCCGAAGATCTCGCTGATCACCAGCACCACGGGCAGGTTCTTGCCCCCCGCCGGCGCCGCGCGGTAGGCCGGCATCTTGAAGCCGGCCACGTCGATCGTGACCTCGCCAACCACCAGCCCGTCGGACGGCGTGGTGATGACGTTCTGCGCAACGACCGGCAGCACCGCGGCGGCGAAACCGCTGCCGATGGCGGTCTGCACGAAGCTGCGCCGGGAGAAGTCCCGGCTGGGGGTGAGGCTGTCGAAGTCGGCGCGGTTCACGGGATCGGTCATGGTGTCTCCTTTGTGCAGGGCAGGCGGAACGCGCATTCTAGGAAGGGGATCGCCTGCGGTACGCCTGGGTGACATGTCCTCGGCCGGGGCATGGACAATGGGGCCATGCCAGCCCAGACCGCCTCCACCGTGCCCCCCTCTTCCTCTGCCGGTCCCTCCTGGCGCGGCGTGCTCGCGTCGATCGACATCGGCTCGAACAGCTTCCGCCTGGAGATCGGCCAGATCACCCGCGGCCGCTACCGCCGCATCGACTACCTCAAGGACACCGTGCGCCTGGGCGCCGGCCTCGACGCGGACGGCCTGCTGAGCGAGGAAGCCGCGCTGCGCGGGCTGGCCTGTCTGGCGCGTTTCCGCACCCGGCTGGCCGGCATCCCGGCGAAGCAGTTGCGCGCCGTCGCCACGCAGACCCTGCGCGAGGCCACCAACCGCAACGCCTTCCTGGCCCGGGCGGGCGAGGCGCTGGGGCATCCGGTCGAAGTGATCTCCGGCCGCGAGGAAGCCCGGCTGATCTACAAGGGCGTGACGCGGCTGCAGCCCTCGGACCGGCAGCGGCTGGTCGTGGACATCGGTGGGCGCTCGACCGAGATGATCATCGGCGTCGGCGCCACGCCGCTACAGGCCGAGTCCTTCCACATCGGCAGCGTCAGCCTGTCGATGCAGTACTTCCCCGACGGCCAGTTCACCGCCGAGCGTTTCCAGGCCGCGCAGATCGCTGCCGGGGCCGAGCTGGAAGAGGCGCTGGCGCAGTTCTCCCAACAGAACTGGGTCGAGGCGCTGGGCTCGTCGGGCACGGCCGGTGCGGTGTCCCAACTGCTGGCCGCCAGCCACATCACCGACGGTGCGATCACCCCCGAGGGCCTGCAATGGTGCATCCAGGAGTGCATCCGCGCCGGGCACCAGGACGCGCTGAAGCTGCCGGGCCTCAAGCCGGAGCGCCGCGCGGTGCTCGGCGGCGGGCTGGCCATCCTGAGCACGCTGGCGGCGCAGTTCGGCATCGCGGCGCTGCAGCCGGCGCGCGGCGCGCTGCGCCAGGGCGTGATCTTCGACCTCGAAGAGCGCCTGGCCGCCGACCGCGACCCGACCCACCACGACCTGCGCGACGACACCGTGGTCGACCTGCAGCAGCGTTTCCACGTCGACGTGGCCCAGGCCCACCGTGTGCAGGAGATCGCCAGCCACTTGTACCGGCAGGTGCAGCCCCGCGCCACGCTCGACCACCAGCGCGAACTCGGCTGGGCCGCCGCGCTGCACGAGATCGGCATGATGGTCTCGCACCACGACCACCACCGCCACAGCGCTTACCTGATCGGCCACGTCGACGCGCCCGGTTTCTCGCAGAACCAGCAGCGCCGGCTGGCCGATCTGGTGCTCGGCCACCGCGGCGGGCTGCGCAAGATCGACGTGGCGCTGGCCGACCCCGTGCTGGCCATGCAGGTGCTGGCCCTGCGGCTCGCCGTTCTGCTCTGTCACGCCCGCAGCGCGCCCGAGCAGCCGCTGCCGAACCTGTCCGCCGACGGCCGCCAGGTCCGCCTGAGCTACACCGCGGACTGGGCCCGGGAACATCCCCGCACGCTGCACCTGCTGCAGGGCGAGGTCGATGCCTGGGCCAAGGTCAGCGCCGTGCGCTTGCAGACCGTGCAGACCGTGTAGACCGGCCGAGACTTCCGGCGCGGCCACACGCACTTGTCACGAACTGGTCATGCAGCAAGCCTAGGATCGGAGCATGTCCGAACCCTCCACGACCACGTCCGATCCGGTCGCCCTGCTCAGCCGCGAGCGCGCGATCCTGGAATTCAACCGACGCGTGCTCGCGCAGGCCCGCCGGTCCGATGTGCCACTGCTGGAGCGCCTGCGCTACATCTGCATCGTCTCGTCCAACATGGACGAGTTCTTCGAGGTGCGCTTCTCGGACGCGCTCGACGCCGCCCGCCTGCCCGACAGCGGCACGAGCCACACCGATCTGGCCGTCGTCGCCGCCGACGCCCATGCGCTGATCGACGAGCAGTACCGCATCTTCAACGACGAGGTGATGCCCGCGCTGGCCGCCGAGCAGATCGTCATCCTCAACCACGCCGACCGCAACGTCGCCCAGCGACACTGGGTGTCACAGTTCTTTCACCGGGAAGTGCAGCCGCTGCTGGTGCCGGTCGGCCTCGACCCGGCACACCCCTTTCCGCAGGTCGCCAACAAGTCGCTGAACTTCATCGCGCAGCTCAGCGGCATCGATGCCTTCGGGCGCGAGAACACCATTGCCATCGTCAAGGTGCCGCGTGTCCTGCCACGGGTGATCCGCCTGCCCGAGCGGCTGTCGGACGGCCGGCAGGTCTTCGTGCTGCTGACCAGCGTGATCCGGGCGCACCTGGGCGAGCTGTTTCCGGAACGCGAGGTCGAGGCCTTCTCGCAGTTCCGCGTGACCCGCGACTCGGACATGGACGTCGACGAGGACGACGTCACCAACCTGCGCCAAGCCCTGCGCAGCGAGCTGACGACGCGCCACTACGGCCGCGCCGTGCGCATCGAGGTGGTCAACACCTGCCCGGCGCGCCTGTCGGACTTCCTGCTCACGCAGTTCGACCTGCCGGCCGCCGCGCTCTACCGCGTCAACGGCCCGGTGAACCTGGTGCGCATGAACACGCTCATCGACCGCGCCGACGCGCCGGCCCTGCGTTTCCCGCCGCACGAGCCCTCGTGGCCGACCGACCAGCTGCCGCTCGGCCGCCGCGTCATGGACTGCATGGCCGAACGTGACATCCTGACCCACCAGCCCTTCGAGTCCTTCGACCCCGTGGTGCAGTTCCTGCGCGAGGCCGTCGAGGATCCGCAGGTGCTCGCCATCAAGCAGACCATCTACCGCACCGGCAGCGAGTCGGTGCTGATGGACCTGCTGATCGAGGCGGCGCGGCGCGGCAAGGAGGTGCTGGCCGTGGTGGAGCTGAAGGCGCGCTTCGACGAAGAGGCCAACATCAACTGGGCGGACCGGCTCGAAGCCGTGGGCGTGCAGGTGGTCTACGGCATCGTCGGGCTGAAGACCCACGCCAAGCTGCTGCTGGTCACCCGCAAGGAAGGCCGCCGGCTGGTGCGCTACGGCCACCTGTCCACCGGCAACTACAACTCGAAGACCGCGCGGCTCTACACCGACGTCGGCTTCCTCACGACCGATCCCGAGATCACCGCCGACGCCGACGCCGTCTTCCTGCACCTCGCCAGCCTGAACATGCTGCGCCCGACGAAGCAGCTGCTGGTGGCGCCGTTCACGCTGCAGTCCACGATGGTGGCGCTGATCGAGCGGGTCGCGGACGCCGCCCAGGCCGGGCAGCCGGCGCGCATCGTCTGCAAGTTCAACGCGCTCACCGACGCCACGCTGATCCGCGCGCTGATCGCCGCCGGTCAGGCCGGCGCGGAGATCGACCTGATCGTGCGCGGCGCCTGTGCCCTGCCGCCGGGCATTCCGGGGCAGACGGACCGCATCCGGGTGCGCTCGGTGGTCGGGCGTTTCCTGGAGCACACGCGGGTGATGTACTTCCGCTGGGGTGAAAAGGAGTCGGAAGAAGACCTCTACTTCAGCAGTGCCGACTGGATGACGCGCAACATGCTGCGCCGCATCGAGATCGCCTGGCCCATCCGCGACGCCGCGCTGCGCCAGCGCGTGATCGACGAATGCCTGGTGCCCTACCTGCGTGACGAGCGCGATGCGTGGACCCTGGACAGCACGGGCCGCTACCACCGCGTCGACGAGACCGGCGTGAGCGCCCAGCAGGCACTGGCGCAGCGCTACCAGCGTTGACCAGCCGCACGCGGCGGGCCCGTGCGGCGTGACTAGAATCAGGGCCGCCAAGGAGCCCTGATGGACACCCAGACCACTGCCGACAAGGAAATCGACACCCGCGGGCTCAATTGCCCGCTGCCCATCCTGAAAGCCAAGAAGGCGCTGGCCGATCTGACCAGCGGCCAGGTGCTCAGGGTGCTGGCGACCGACCCGGGGTCGCTGCGCGACTTCCAGGCCTTCGCGCGCCAGACGGGCCATGCCCTGCTCGGGCAGGAGACGCTGCCCGGCAACGAGTTCGTGCACCTGCTGCGCAGGCGCTGAACCCGCAAGGACTGAGCCTCAGAGTTCCAGACTCTTCAGGTACTGGCGGAACGAGTCGCCAAGCTCGGGGTGCTTCAGGGCCAGCTCGACATTGGCCTGCAGGAAACCTTCCTTGCTGCCACAGTCGTAGCGGCGGCCTTCGTAGCGGTAGGCGAACACCTTCTCGCGGCGCAGCAGCGCGGCGATGCCGTCGGTGAGCTGGATCTCGCCGCCCACGCCACGCGGCTGCGTGGCGATCTCGTGGAACACACCCGGCGTCAGGATGTAGCGGCCGGCCACCCCCCAGCGCGACGGAGCGTCTTCCGGTGCCGGCTTCTCGACGATCTTGCTGACGTCCATCACGCGGTCGTTGACCAGCGTGCCGGCGACGATGCCGTAGCGCTTCGTGTGCTCGGCCGGCACTTCCTGCACGGCCAGGATCGAGGCGCGCCATTCCTTGTACTGCTCGACCATCTGCGCCAGCACCGGCGGCTCGCCCATCATCAGGTCATCGGCCAGCAGCACGGCGAAGGGCTCGTTGCCGATCAGCCGCTGTCCGCACAGCACCGCGTGGCCCAGGCCCAGCGCCTGCGCCTGGCGGACGTAGATGCACTCCATGTCCTTCGGCTTGACGCTGCGCACGACGTTCAGCAGCTCGGTCTTGTTGGCGTTTTCCAGCGCCACTTCCAGCTCGAAGGTCATGTCGAAGTGGTCTTCGATCGGGCGCTTGTGGCGGCCGGTCACGAAGATCATCTCGCGCACACCGGCCGCATAGGCCTCCTCGACCGCGTACTGGATCAGCGGCTTGTCGACCACCGGCATCATTTCCTTGGGCTGCGCCTTGGTGGCGGGCAGGAAACGTGTGCCCAGACCGGCAACGGGAAAGATGGCTTTCTTGATTTGCATGTGCGGTTGTACCCTGTGAAATGCAGTTGAAGTGACGCTCTAATTTGTCTTATAGGACGCAAAAACTGCGTCGACTGCTTCAATTCTGGCATGGGAAAGTGACATTCCGGCGCGTGATCAGGGGGGGCTAAGCCACGGCACCACTGTTTAACATCAGCCCTTGTACATCTCTCACGAAATCATGGACCTGCTCGTTGCCGAACCCCTGGAAGCCGAGGTGCTGCAATGGCTGCAGACGCGCCATGAGCTGCACTACGCCCCGCGGCTGACCGAGGACCGCAAGCGCTTCGCCGAGGCGCTGGCACAGGCTCGTGCGGTGATCCTGCCGGCGCAGATCCCGGTCAACGCCCGGGTGCTGGCGCGCGCACCCTTGCTGCGCGCCATCGGCCGGGTCGTGGGCGGTCAGGAACACATCGATCTGGACGCCTGCAGCCGCGCCGGTGTCGCCGTGCTGCGCAGCCCGGAGGCCAGCGCCCCGGCCGAGGCCGAGTTCATGCTCGGCGCCCTGCTGACCCTGCTGCGGCCGAATCCTCAAGCGCCACACCGGGTGGTCGGCCGGGAGCTGGCCCACTGCACCGTCGGTCTGGTCGGCATGGACGCCGGCGCCCGCCGCCTCGCCACCGTGCTGCAGGCGCTGGGCACGCAGGTGCGCGGCTACGACCCGGCCTTGCACGCCAACAGCGCGCACTGGAGCCGCTGGGGCGTGCAGCCGGTCAGCCTGCGCGAGCTGTTCGAGCAGTCGGACGCGGTGTGCGTGCAGCTGCCCCTCTACAGCCGCTATGTCGGGCTGCTCGGGGACCGCATCCTGCCGTGGTGCAAGCCGGGGCAGGTGCTGGTGAGCGTGGCGCCGATCGAGCTGTTCGACGAGGCGGTGCTGGCCGACATGCTCAACAGCGGCCGGCTGGCCGCCGCCTGGCTGGACAGCGTCGCCCCCGGGCCACTCGCCCCCGGACAGCCGCTGCACGGCGCCACCGGCCTGCAGACCACCCCCCGGCTGGCGGCCTACACCCGCGAGGCGCGCCTGCGCAGCGCCTGGGGCGTGGCGCGGCAGCTGCACGACGTGCTGCGCCGCGCACCCGCCACGGTGCGAACCGGTGCACGGCAGGGCCTGAACACCCCGCCGGTGCTGCGCGACGGGATCAGCCCAGGCGCGCCAGCTGCGTCTGCAGCTTCGCCAGCGTCTCGCTGAACGACGCGATCCGCGCCCGTTCCTGCTCGACCACCGCGGCCGGCGCGCGGGCCACGAAGCTCTCGTTGGCCAGCTTGGCCGTCGCCTTGGCGATCTCGCCGCTCAGGCGGGCGACTTCCTTGCCCAGACGCTCGCGCTCGGCGGCCACGTCGATCTCGACCTTCAGCGCCAGCCGCGCCGCGCCCTGCACCGCCACCGGCGCCATCTCGGTCGCGGCCGCGAATGCCGCCTCGTCGGCGATCACCTGCACCTCGCCGAGCTTGGCGAGCGCGCGGATCACCGGCGCGGCCGAGCCGATGAAGTCCGCATCGCCGAAGGTCAGCAGCGGCACCCGCTCGGCCGGCGACAGGCCCATCTCGCTGCGCAGCGCGCGCACGACGCCGACCAGCTCCTTCAGCCGCGCGACCCAGGCGTCGGCCACCGGATCGACCTTTTCCAGCTGCGCCTTCGGGTAGGCCACCGTCGCCACCGTCTCGGCGGAATCCGCCGCCTTGCGCCCGGCCACCACCGCCACCGTGTTCCACAGCTCGGCCGTGATGAACGGCGCCACCGGGTGCAGCAGGCGCAGCGTCGTCTCCAGCACGCGGATCAGCGTGCGGCGCGTGCCACGGGCGGCGGCCTCGTCACCGGCGTCCTTGGCGACCTGGAGCTGGACCTTGGCGATTTCGAGGTACCAGTCGCAGTACTCGTCCCAGACGAACTGGTAGATGGCGTTGGCAACGTTGTCCAGCCGGTAGTCGGCGAAACCCCGGGCGACCGTGTCCTCGACGCGCTGCAGCTCGCCCGAGATCCAGCGGTCGGCCTGGCTGAAGCGCAGGTAGCCGTGCGCCTTGCCGCCGACCGCGCAATCCGCCTTGCTGTGCTCCATCAGGCCGCAGTCCTGGCCCTCGGTGTTCATCAGCACGAAGCGGGTCGCGTTCCACAGCTTGTTGCAGAAATTACGGTAGCCCTCGCACCGCTTCGAGTCGAAGTTGACCGAGCGGCCCAGCGTCGCCATTGCCGCGAAGGTGAAACGCAGCGCATCAGCCCCGTAAGCGGGAATGCCGTCCGGGAATTCCTTCTCGGTGGCCTTGCGGACCTTGGGTGCGGTTTCCGGCTTGCGCAGACCCTGCGTCCGCTTGTCGAGCAAGGCCGGGAGCTGGATGCCGTCGATCAGGTCCACCGGGTCGAGCACATTGCCCTCGGACTTGGACATCTTCTTGCCCTGCGCGTCGAGCACGAGGCCGTGGATGTAGACGTGCTTGAACGGCACCTGACCGGTGAAGTGCTTGGTCATCATGATCATCCGGGCGACCCAGAAGAAGATGATGTCGTAGCCGGTCACCAGCACGGACGACGGCAGGAAGAGGTCCTGCTCGATCGTCTTTTCGGGCCAGCCCAGCGTGCTGAACGGCACCAGCGCCGACGAGTACCAAGTGTCCAGCACGTCCTCGTCGCGGGTCAGCGCGCCGGTGTAGCCCGCGGCTGTCGCCTTCGCGCGGGCCTCGTCCTCGCTGCGGGCGACGAACAGCTCACCGCTTTCGCCGTACCACGCCGGGATCTGGTGGCCCCACCAGAGCTGGCGCGAGATGCACCAGTCCTGGATGTTCTTCATCCACTGGTTGTAGGTGTTGACCCACTGCTCGGGCACAAACTTCACGTCGCCCGAGTCCACCGCTTCGATGGCTTCCTCGGCGATGGACTTGCCGTTGGCCCCCGCCTTGGTCATCGCGACGAACCACTGGTCGGTCAGCATCGGCTCGATCACCTGCCCGGTGCGGGCGCAGCGCGGCACCATCAGCTTGTGCTTCTTCACCTCGACCAGCAGGCCCTCGGCCTCGAAGCGGGCCACGAGCTGCTTGCGGGCGGCGAAACGGTCCATGCCGACGTACTCGGCCGGGATGTCGGTGGCTTCATGGGCGCTGACCTTGGCTTCCAGGTCGAAGATGGTCAGCATCGGCAGCTGGTGGCGCAGGCCGACCTGGTAGTCGTTCTGGTCGTGCGCGGGCGTGACCTTGACGACGCCGGTGCCGAAGGTCTTGTCCACGTAGTCGTCGGCGATCACCGGTACGAGGCGGCCGGTGATCGGCAGGCGCACTTGCTTGCCAATCAGGTGCGTGTAGCGCTCGTCTTCCGGGTGAACCATCACGGCGGTGTCGCCGAGCATGGTTTCCGGGCGGGTCGTCGCGACCACCAGCGACTCGTCCGAGCCGTCGATGGGGTAGCGGATGTGCCACAGCGAGCCGTCTTCCTCCTCGCTCTCGACCTCCAGATCCGACACCGCCGACTTCAGGATCGGATCCCAGCTCACCAGGCGCTTGCCGCGGTAGATCAGCCCCTCGTCGAACAGGCGCACGAAGGTCTCGGTCACGACCTTGGACAGCTTGTCGTCCATCGTGAAGTATTCGTGCTCCCACGACACCGAGTCGCCCATGCGGCGCATCTGCTGCGTGATGGTGGCGCCGGACTGCTGCTTCCACTCCCAGACCTTGGCGACGAAGTTCTTGCGGCCGAGGTCGTGGCGGCTGACGCCCTGGCCCTGCAACTGGCGCTCGACGACGATCTGCGTGGCGATGCCGGCGTGGTCGGTGCCGGGCACCCACAGCGTGTTGTCGCCCGACATGCGGTGGTAGCGCGTCAGCGAGTCCATGATGGTCTGGTTGAACGCATGGCCCATGTGCAGCGTGCCGGTCACGTTCGGCGGCGGCAACTGGACGCAGAAACTGGGCTTCGCCGGGTCCAGCGTCGGCGCGTAGACACCGCTGGCCTCCCACTGCGGCGCCCACCGGGCTTCGATCGGGGCGGGCTCAAAGGACTTGGAGAGGGCGTTCAGGGCGTCGGTCATGGCTGTTGTGGTGGTCTCGCGGACAAGGGCGTCATTCTATGAACTGTGGCTGCGCCGGCCCGATGCAAAATCCGGGCGGCCTCTGAATGAACAATCCTCGACGCGCCAGCCACTGGCCGATCGACCACCCCGAAAAGGAACACTCCATGACCACCCAGACCATCCAGACCGTCGGCATCATCGGCGCCGGCACCATGGGCAATGGCATCGCGCAGGTCTGCGCACAGTCCGGCATCGATGTCGTGATGGTGGACATCAGCGACGCGGCGGTCAGCAAGGGCCTGGCCGCCATCGCCGGCAGCTTTGATCGCCTGATCAAGAAGGACAAGCTCACCGCCGAGCAGAAGGCCACCGCGCTCGCCCGCATCACCACCTCGACCGACTACGCCGCACTGAACGCCGCCCAGTTCGTCATCGAGGCCGCCACCGAGAACGAGGCGCTGAAGATCCGCATCCTCGGCCAGCTCGACGCGCTGCTGGCCCCGGAAGTGATCGTCGCCACCAACACCAGCTCGATCTCGATCACCCAGCTCGCCGCGACCACGAAACGCGCCGACCGCTTCATCGGCATGCACTTCTTCAACCCGGTGCCGATGATGGCGCTGGTCGAGATCATCCGCGGCCTGCAGACCTCGGACGCGACGCACGCCGCCGTCAAGGACCTGTCCGTGCGCCTGGGCAAGTCGCCGATCACGGTCAAGAACGCGCCCGGCTTCGTCGTCAACCGCATCCTGGTGCCGATGATCAACGAGGCGTTCTTCGTCCTGTCGGAAGGTCTGGCCACGGCCGAGGACATCGACGCCGGCATGAAGCTCGGCTGCAACCAGCCCATCGGTCCGCTCGCGCTGGCGGACATGGTGGGCCTGGACGTGTGCCTGGCGGTGATGGAGGTCTACCTGGCGCAGTTCGGCGACTCGAAGTACCGGCCCTGCCCGTTGCTGAAGGAGTACGTCGCTGCCGGTTATCTCGGCCGCAAGAGCGGACGCGGTGTCTACACCTACTGATCGGACCCGGTGACGCCGTCCACCGCCGTCGCCTTGCTCAATCCGGGGGCCGGTGCGGGCCGCGCGGCGGAACTGCGCCGCCCCATCGCGGCCTGGCTGATGCGCCACGCGCCGGGGGTGTCGCTGCTGATGCCCGACAGCATCCACGAAGCCCGGGCGCTGCTGACCATCCTCGCGCCGCGCACCCGGGTGGTGCTGATCGGTGGTGACGGAACGGTCAATGCCCTGCTGCCGGCGCTGCTCAAGGGGGGGCTGAAGGTCGGCCTCGTGCCGGCCGGCCGGCACAACCTGCTGGCGCGCACGCTGGGCCTGGACGAACTGAGCTGGACGCAGGCGCTGGTGTTCGCGCTGCGCTCGGCGACCGGGCCGGTGGATGTCGGGCTGCTGGACACCGGCGAGACGGTCACCCACTTCATCTCGCAGGTGCGGGTTGACCGTGCTGGCGGGCTGGGGCGCTACGGCGCCGCCGGGTGGTCGGTGTGGGTGGACGGGCAGCGCCTGCCCACGGGCACGGCGCGGCGGGTCCTGCTCTGCAACACGCTGCCGCAGTGGAGCACGCCCGAGGGCCTCCCGGTCCAGCTCAACGACGGACGCTTCGACGCCGTGGTCGTCGGTGGCGCAGGCCGCTGGATGCGCTGGCTGCGGCCCCTGCGCCCGCTCGGCCTGCCCTCGGCCGCCGCGCCGGTGCCGCACCGGCAGGGCCGCCTGCTCCGGGTCGAGAGCGAGCAGCCGATGTCGCTGCGCGTCGATGGCGAAGTGCTGGCCGACAGCCGGCGCGTGCAGATCGAACTGCTGCCGCGGGCGCTGGATCTGGCGGGCTCGCATGTGGCGATCCTGGATCCGCACCGGTTCGTGGACACGACCTGGTGACCGCCTGACCCCGGGGAGCGTCCGCCATGATCCGGATTGCGGCCGCAACAGCAGGCGCCGACAATCCCCGGATGACCCGTGCCGACGACGCCCCTGCCCCCGACCATCTGCCCTCACCGGACCGCCTGCGCGGGCTGCTCGCCACCCTGGAATCCGGTCTGCTGGAACGCGCCACCGAGGTCCGTCTGGCCTTGCTGGGCGCGCTGGCCGGCGAGCACATCCTGCTGATCGGCCCGCCCGGCACCGCCAAGAGCGAACTGGCGCGGCGCCTGCACCGCGTCTTCGAGGGCGCCCCCTACTTCGAGCGCCTGCTGACCCGCTTTTCCACGCCCGAGGAGCTGTTCGGCCCGCTCTCGCTCAAGGCGCTGGAGGACGACCGCTACGAGCGCCTGACCGCCGGTTTCCTGCCCACCGCCGGCATCGCCTTCCTCGACGAAGTCTTCAAGGCGAACTCCGCCATCCTGAACGCGCTGCTGACGCTGCTCAACGAGCGCGAGTTCGACAACGGCGTCGGCCGCACCCGCACGCCGCTCATCAGCGTGATCGCCGCCAGCAACGAGGTGCCCGCGGACGAGGCGCTGCAGGCCTTCCACGACCGCTTTCTGGTGCGCCTGCCGATCGCGCCCGTCAGCGACGCCAGCTTCGAGGCCCTGCTGCGGCTCACCACCACCGACGACGACACCACGCCCACCGAGGCGCTGACCGCCGCCGAACGGGCCGACATCACCCGCGCCAGCGCCCAGGTGCGGCTGAGCGTCGAGGCGGTCGAGGCGCTGCGGGCGCTGCGCCGCTGGCTCGGTGACCAGCAGATCACGCTGTCGGACCGCCGCTGGCGGCTGTGGGTCGGCCTGATGCGCACGGCCGCCGCCACCGAGGGCCGGGCGCAGGTCGACGCGCTCGACCTGTGGCTGGCGCCGTTCGTGGCCAGCCCGACGCCGGAGCTGGTGCCGAAGCTGACGCAGTGGTTCGACACCGAGATCGCCGGTGCCGTGCCGCAGGACGCGCCGTGGCTGACCCGCGCCGTCGAGGCCTTCGAACACCAGTGGGAACTCGAACGCAGCGCCGAGGCCGAACAAGACGACGGCACCGCCGGCAAGCTGGCGCTGGCCCGCGCCATCAGCGGCAGCCAGGACGACGGCGGCATGGCCCGGCTGATGACCGAGTCGCTCGAAGCGCACACGCGCCGCCGCTACAGCCCGGTCCACATCGCCGCCCGGCTGGCGCAGCTTGACGAGATCACCCAGCCCGCCGCGCGGCACTGGGACACCGTGCACCAGGCCGCGACAGCGCTGGCCGACCGGCTGCGCGACCGCGTGTGGGTGCCGGCCCCGGTGCTGGAGCGCCTGCTCGGCGCCCACACCCACACGCTGGCCACGCTCGACGGTCTGCTGGCCCGGCTGGAGGCCACCCGCGCCGGCTTCGCTGCGCTGCCGGTCGAAACCCCCGCGACCGACGCAACCCCCGCGCCGGCACCGGAACCCGTGGCGCTCTAGCGTGACGCCGCTGCCATCGGCGGACCCGCCGTTCCACCACCTCGCCCCGCTGCCCCGCACGCTCTGGCTGCCGGCGCTGATCGCCAGCGTCGGCTCTGCGGAGGCCCGGCTGCTCGACACGCGCCGCTGGGAACAGGCGCTGCTGGCGGGCGACCTGCCGCCCGCCGACGCCGATTTTGGCGATGCGCAGGCGGCCGAGCCGCTGCGGGCGGCGGTCGGGGAACTGGGCCTGCCGGGCTTGAGCCGCAGTGCGCCGGCGCTGGCGGAGCAGGTCTTGCGCACGCTGCTGTGGCACCTCGACCGCATCGCCGACCACCAGCCCCGCCTCGACCGCGCCGCCGCCATCGCGCAGGTGGTGGACGATTTCCGCGGCGCCTGGCAGATCGAGACGCAGGGCTGGGAGGAACACTTCGTGCTGCTGCAGGGCCTGGGCGACCTGAGCGCGCTGCGCTGGGACGACCTGCGTGGCCACCTGCATTCGCGCCCTTGGGCCGAAGCCCGCCGCGCCGCCGCGTGGCTGGAGAAGCTGCCGCAGCTCGCCGAGCTGATCCGCCAGCTCGGCCGCAGCGAACGCCACGACGCCAGCCTGCCCGCACCCGCCATCGCGCCCGAACCCGACCGCCGCCCGGTGCACGGCCTGCGCGCGGTCGAGACGCGGCTGCCGAACATGCCGGGCGAGCTGACCGGCATCCACCTCTCGGGCCGGATCGAGCGGATGCTGGCCAGCGAGGCGGTGATGCTGCGCCACCCGGTGCTCAAGCGGCTGTGGCAGGCGCGCCATGCCGAGTCGCGGCTGCTGAGCTGGGAGTCGCAGGCCGTGCTGACCGACTGGCGCCACGACCCCGCCGCCCCACCCCGCACCAGCGCCACGCCGCCGCAGCCCGAGCCACGCGCCCGCGGGCCGTTCATCCTCTGCCTGGACACCTCCGGCTCGATGCGCGGCGCCCCGGAAACCATCGCCAAGGCCGTCGTCATCGCCGCACTGCGCGCCGCGCACGCCGAGCGGCGCGGCTGCGTGCTGATCGCCTTCGGCGGGCCGGACGAGGTGATCGAGCGCGATCTGGACCTCAGTCCCGCCGGCCTGCAGGCGCTGATGGACCTGATGGGCCAGAGCTTCGACGGCGGCACCGATGTGCAGACGCCGATCGAGCACGCCATCGAACGCGTCCACCAGGCGCGCTGGCAGCAGGCCGATCTGCTCATCGTCAGCGACGGCGAGTTCGGCTGCATGCCGGCGACGCTGGCGCGGCTGGATGACGCCCGCGCGCGCTTCGGGCTCCGGGTGCAGGGCGTGCTGGTCGGCGACCGCGAGACGATGGGGCTGCTCGACGTCTGCGACCACCTGCACTGGGTGCGCGACTGGCGCCGCTACACCGAAACTGCCCAGGGCAGCGAGGGCCGCGGCTACTCGCCGGTGCACAGCAAGAGCCTGACCGCGCTGTATTTCCCCAATGCCCTGTCCCCGCGTGCGGCCAAGCACCGCGACATACCCTGACAGGTATATAGAATGGCGGTATGAACACCGCCGCCACCGCCACCCCCTCCCGCCTGCAGGTCGAGTCCTTCTTCGATGACGCCTCGTCCACCTTCAGCCACCTGGTGCTCGACCGGGCCACCGGCCAGTGCGCGCTGGTCGACAGCGTGCTCGACTACGACCCCAAGTCCGGCCGCACCCGCACGGCCGGCGCCGCGCGGCTGGTGGCCCGCGTACGGGAACTCGGCGCGCAGGTGCAGTGGCTGCTCGAAACCCATGTCCACGCCGACCACCTCTCGGCAGCCCCGTGGCTGCAGGCGCAGCTCGGCGGCCAGATCGCCATCGGCGCGCAGATCACCACGGTACAGAAGACCTTCGGCACCCTGTTCAACGCCGAGCCCGGTTTCTGCCGCGACGGCAGCCAGTTCGACCACCTGTTCCGGGATGGTGACACCTTCGCCATCGGCGGTCTGCGCGCCACGGCGATGCACACGCCCGGCCACACGCCGGCGTGCATGACCTACCTCGTGGAAGACGGCGATGCCCACGCGGCCTTCGTCGGCGACACGCTGTTCATGCCCGACTACGGCACCGCGCGCTGCGACTTCCCCGGCGGTGATGCAGCCACGCTGTTCCGCTCGATCCGCCGCGTGCTGGCCCTGCCCGGCGACACGAAGCTCTACATGTGCCACGACTACCGCCCCGGCGGTCGCCCGCTGGCGCACGTGAGCACCGTCGCCGAGCAGCGCACCGCCAATGTGCACGTGCACGACGGCATCGCCGAAGCGGACTTCGTCGCGATGCGCCAGGCGCGGGACGCGACGCTGGACATGCCCGTGCTGATCCTGCCCTCGGTGCAGGTCAACATGCGCGCCGGCCACCTGCCGCCGCCCGAGGACAACGGCATTTCCTACCTGAAGATCCCGCTGAACGCGCTCTGAGCCCTGCTGCGGAGGCTGTCACGGAATCTGGCATGGCGTCTGCTAGTCTGCGGACCAGACCACCTTCCAGCCAGAGAACCACCATGCAGTCACTCACCGACGCCGGCCAGCAAGCCGTCCAGCAGATCGCCGCCCGCCACGGCTTCAGCCCCGAGGCCGTCACGCACATGCTGTGGGCCGTCTGGAACGGCAACGGCAGCATGGCGCAGTTCAGCCACTGGGAGTTCGGTGGCTCCGGCCAGTGGATGCGCGGCGGCATGACCATGCTGGGCGACATGTTCAACAACCAGCTGAAGGGCCGCGTCGACAGCCTGTGCAGCGAGCTGAGCCAGTTGCTGGCCAGCCGCAGCGACTTGGTCCCGCCCGCACCGGCGGCGGTGACGTGGTGGCCCGCCTGGCTGGGCAGCCCCAATGCCACCGGCGCGCAGAACAACACCCGCTACGCCTACTTCGCCAACAGCCGCCGGCTGGCGGTGGACACGGGCGGCGACGTCTGGGTCTACGACACGCTCGACCACCAGATCGGCGGCTTCTCGCAGCAGCAGGGCTCGGGCGGTGGCATGACCTTCTCCAGCCAGTACGGCACGGTGAACCTCGGCAGCCTGCCGGTGGTGCTGCGCAACGGGCAGGAGGTGCAGGCCGCGCCCATCGCCGCGCCCGCACCGGCCCCCGCCCACGGTGCACCGGCGTTCAACGCGCCGTCCTCCCAGGCCACGGCGCCCCCGGCTGGAGACGCCACGGCGATCTTCGCCGCCATCGAGCGCCTGGGCGATCTGCAGTCCAAGGGTCTGCTGACGGCGGAAGAATTCGCGGCCAAGAAATCGGAACTGCTCGGCAGGCTCTGACGCCTCGCGGGAACTGGAACAATCCGGCCGCTGCGTGGACAATGACCCATGCCACGCACCGTCATCAACACCCAAAGCTTCACCGACGCCGACGCCGCGCTCGCGCACGCCAAGGCCATCTATGACTCGGGCATCGCCCACCTGCGGCAGTCGCTGAAGGACTTTGTCGGCGGACAGGAAGGCATGGCCCATGTGCGCGCCTGCTACCCGTTCGTGCGGGTCAGGGTCGACACCGTGGAGCGCGCCGACTCCCGGCTGTCCTACGGCTTCGTGGCCGGCCCGGGTGTCTACGAGACGACGCTGACGCGGCCAGACCTGTTCCGCCACTACCTGCGCGAGCAGTTCAAGCTGCTGCTGAAGAACCACGGTGTCGCGCTGGAGGTCGGCCTGTCGAACCAGCCGATCCCCGTGCACTTCAGCTTTGCCGAGCACGACCACATCGAAGGCAACATGCCGCCCGAGCGCCGCTCGCGCCTGCGGGACCTGTTCGACCTGCCCAACCTCGCCGCGATGGACGACGGCATCGCCAACGGCAGCCACGAACCCCACCCCAGCGCCGACGGCCTCACCCGCCACCCGCTCGCGCTCTTCACCGCGCCGCGCATCGACTACTCGCTGCACCGCCTGCGCCACTACACCGGCACCGCGCCCGAGCACTTCCAGAACTACGTGCTCTTCACGAACTACCAGTTCTACATCGACGAGTTCGTGCGCCTCGGCCACGAGCTGATGGCGGACGAGAACGGCGAACACACCGCCTTCGTCGAGCCGGGCAATGTGCTGACCCGCCGCGCCGGCCTGTCCGCCGAAGCCGGCGACGAGCTGGGCGCCCCGCCGCCGCGCCTGCCGCAGATGCCGGCCTACCACCTCAAGCGCCACGGCCACAGCGGCATCACGATGGTCAACATCGGCGTCGGCCCCAGCAACGCCAAGACCATCACCGACCACATCGCCGTGCTGCGCCCGCACGCCTGGCTGATGCTCGGCCACTGCGCCGGCCTGCGCAACACGCAGCAGCTCGGCGACTATGTGCTCGCCCACGGCTATGTGCGCGAGGACCACGTGCTCGACGAGGAGCTGCCGCTGTGGGTGCCGATCCCGCCGCTGGCGGAGATCCAGGTCGCCCTGGAGCAGGCCGTGGCCGAGGTGACGCAGCTCTCCGGCTACGAGCTGAAGAAGATCATGCGCACCGGCACCGTGGCCTCCACCGACAACCGCAACTGGGAGCTGCTGCCGCACCCGGGTCCGGAGCGCCGCTTCAGCCAGAGCCGTGCCGTGGCACTCGACATGGAAAGCGCCACGATCGCGGCCAATGGATTCCGTTTCCGGGTTCCTTACGGTACCCTGCTGTGCGTTTCCGACAAACCGCTCCACGGCGAAATCAAGCTCCCCGGCATGGCCAACCATTTCTACCGCGAGCGGGTCGACCAGCACCTGCGCATCGGCATCCGTGCCATCGAGATCCTGCGCCACCAGGGCCTGGACCACCTGCACAGCCGCAAGCTGCGCAGCTTCGCCGAAGTCGCGTTCCAGTAAATGGAGCTGGATGTCCGCACCCTGATGGTCGTGTTCACGGTGAACGTCTTCGCCGTGGCACTGGCCCTGCCCGCCATCATGGGCTGGCGCGTCGGACCGGCCGCACGCCAGGCCGTGCTGTCGACCGTGCTGCAGGCCGGCGGGTGGTTCTTTCTGGTGCTCTCGACCTTCTGGCGCAACCAGTGGGAAGACCAGGTCTGCTCCGTGCTGGCGATGGCAGGGATGTCGGCCAGCCTCGTACTGCTCTGGCGCTCGATCGGCCTGTGGACCGGGCGCCCGCAGCAGGCCTGGCCGATGTGGACCCTGACGGTGCTGATGACCCTCGGCTACGGGTTCGGCTTCGAGAACTACCCCTGGCGCGTCGGACTGGCCAATGGTGTGCTGGGCACGCAGATGCTGGCGATCGTGCTCGCCGTCAGCCGGCACAGCCAAACCGGCTGGCGCTGGCGGGCGCTGATCGGGCTGTGCATGGGCGCCACCGCGACCGTGACCTTCTGGCGCGGCATCCTCGGCGCCTTCTTCACCGCGTCCTACCCCTTCCTGACCGCGCCGCACCCGGTCAACAAGGCCGCGGCGCTGGTCAGCAACCTCTCGCTGGTGCTGACGACCGCCGCCATCCTGATGGCCTACCGCGAAGAAGCCGAGCGCGAACTGCAGGCCCAGGCCATCACCGACGACCTCACCCGGCTGCTCAACCGCCGCGCCTGGACGGAGCGGGCCGAAGCACAACTGGCCGACGCACGCCGCTACGGCCATCCCCTGGTGGTGGTCATGCTCGACATCGACCACTTCAAGCGCGTCAACGATGCCCACGGCCACGCCAAGGGCGACCACGCGCTGCAGCTGCTCGCCCGCCTGCTGCGCGAGGAGCTGCGCGGCGGCGATCTGGCCGGCCGCTACGGCGGCGAGGAGTTCTGCGTCATCCTGACCCACACCCGCGAAGGGCAGGCGCTCTCGTTCGACCAGCGCCTGCGCCACTGCCTGCGCCTGCAGTCGGAGCAGGAACTGGGCTTCCTGCTCGAATACAGCGCCGGCCTGGCCGCACGCGGCCCGAACGACCAGTCGCTCGACGACCTGCTGCGCCGTGCCGACGCGGCGCTCTACGAAGCCAAGCGGGCCGGGCGCGGGCAGGTCGTGCTGGCTCCGCGGGCGGCCGTCGGCGCGGCCAACATGGCCCTGCCGGCCTGATCCAGATCAAGCCCGAGGCGCACCGCCGCGGCCCTCCACCGAACTTTACGTTCAGCGCACAGACGCGTCACCTCGGCTTGGTACACCCTTGCCGCATGACATGGACTGCGCGCGATGAATTCCGACGATCTGCCTGACAAGCGCCCCGGCGGCGCGCTTCGCCTCCTGCGGCGGCCGTGGCTGGTGCTGCTGCCGCTGGTGCTCACCGCCTGTGCCACGACGGCACCGCAGGCCGACCGCCAGCCCATCGCGGCACCTGCAGCGCCTTCGGCAGACACCGTCCAGCTGCTCGCCCAGACGCCGTGGTGGACCCGCTTCGACGACCCCCTGCTGGGCGCACTGGTCACCGACGCGCTGCAGGCCAACCTGGACCTCGGCATCGCCCGCACGCGGCTGTTGCAGGCCCGTGCGCTGCGCGACCAGACGGCCGCCAGCCGCGCCCCACAACTCGGCAGCAGCGCCAGCGTGTCGCGCAACCGCAGCAGCGACCGGACCACCTCGTCCTTCAGCCTCGGGCTCGATGCGAGCTGGGAAGCCGACCTGTTCGGCGAACTCGCCTCGGCCGAACGGGGCGCCCGCGCCGACATCGCCACCGCCAGCGCCAACCTCGCGGCGACGCGCCTGGCGGTGGCGGGCGAAGTCGGGCTGGCCTATGTGCAGCTGCGCGCCAACCGCGTCCGGCGGGCGCTGACCCTGTCCAGCCTCGCAGCCCAGGACGAGACGCTGCAGCTCACCGGCTGGCGCACGCAGGCGGGGCTGGCCAGTTCGCTGGAGGTCGAGCAGGCCCGCGCCAGCGCCGAGCAGACCCGCGCCCAGATCCCCGCCTACGACACCGCCATCGCGCAGGGCGAACATGCGCTGGCGATCCTGCTCGGCCAGGAACCCGCGGCCCTGCGCACCCGCCTGGGCGACAGCACCCGCGTGCCGGTGCCCGCTGCCGCCACCGGCTTCGACGACCTCGTGCGCCACGGCCTGCCCGCCGACCTGCTGCGCCAGCGTCCGGACGTGCAGGCCGCCGAATCGGCCATCACCGCCGAACTCGCCCGGCTCGACCAGACGCAGGCCGCCCGCCGCCCCGCCTTCCGCCTGAGCGGCGCGCTGGGCTGGCAGGCACTGACGCTGGCGGCTCTCGGCAGCCCCGGCGCGCTGGCGGCGAGCCTGGCTGCGGCGGTCGACTGGCCGATCCTCGACGGGGGCCGCGGCGCCGCGCAGGTGCAGGCGCAGCAGGCCGTGCTCGCCCGCACCCGCCTCAGCTACCAGGCCACGGCGCTGGTCGCGGCGCAGGATGTCGCCGACGCGGTCAGCGCCCTGGACGGCAGCCGCCGCCAGACCACCGCGCTCGACGCCGCCACCGACGCCGCCCGCAACGCCAACCGCATGGCCCGCCAGCGCTACGAGGCCGGCCTGATCGACTTCACCACCCTGCTCGACACCCAGCGCACCCTGCTGAGCGTCGACAGCAGCCGCGCAGCCGCAGCCGCCGACACCAGCCTGAACCTGATCCGCCTGCACAAGGCGCTCGGGGGCGACTGGACTGCCCAGGATCCGGCCGGACACACCGCCCCATGACGACACCCACCTCCGCTTCCCCTGCCCCGCTGGTCCCGGCCTCCGGCAACACCCCGGCCGCGCTGACCGCCCTGCTCGGCGCCGATGCGGTGGCCACGCCGTGGTGGCGCCGGCGCGCCGTCTGGATCGGCGTCGCGCTGCTCGCCGCCGCGGGCGCAGGCTT
This sequence comes from uncultured Sphaerotilus sp., assembly GCF_963924895.1. NCBI lineage: Bacteria > Pseudomonadati > Pseudomonadota > Betaproteobacteria > Burkholderiales > Sphaerotilaceae > Sphaerotilus > uncultured Sphaerotilus sp. The sequence continues at coordinate 32,885 of NZ_CAWURG010000037.1, read as the reverse complement.
TCTCTGGTGGCAGAACCGCCAGGTCGCCCAGGCCGCGCCCCGCTACGTCACCGAGCCGGTCACCCGCGGCAATCTGGCGATCACCGTCACCGCCAACGGCACGCTCCAGCCCACCCGCCAGGTCTCCATCGGCAGCGAACTCTCCGGCACGATCAAGCGCGTGCACGTCGACGTGAACGACCCCGTGCGCGCCGGGCAGGTGCTGATCGAGCTGGACACGAGCAAGCTCGACGACCAGCTCACCCGCTCGCGCGCGGCACTCGCCTCGGCGCAGTCCGGCGTGCTGCAGGCCGAGGCCACCGCGGCGGAACAGCGCAGCACCCTCGCCCGCCTCGAGGAGGTCGCCCGGCTCTCCGGCGGCAAGGTGCCGTCCAAGGCGGAACTCGACACCGGCCGCGCCGGCGTCGCCCGCGCCAATGCCGCGCTGGCCATGGCCCGCTCCAGCGTGGCCGATGCGCGCGCGGCCGTCCGCCTCGACGAGACCAGCCTGTCCAAGGCCTCCATCCGCTCGCCGATCAACGGCGTCGTGCTGACCCGCACGGCCGAGCCGGGCAACGCCGTCGCCGCCTCGCTGCAGGCCGTCACGCTGCTGACGCTGGCGGAGGACCTGCGCCAGCTCAAGCTGCAGGTCAAGGTCGACGAGGCCGACGTCGGCATGGTCAAGGCCGGGCAGACTGCCCAGTTCACCGTCAGCGCCTGGCCCGCGCGCACCTGGCCGGCCACCATCCGCCGCGTCGCCTTCGGCTCGACCATCACCGACAACGTCGTGACTTACCCGACCGACCTGCAGGTCGCCAACGACGACCTGAGCCTGCGCCCCGGCATGACCGCCACCGCCACCATCGCCGCCACCGAGCACCGGGGCGTGCTGATGGTGCCCAACGCCGCGCTGCGCTTCACGCCGGGTGTGGCCGCGGGCGCGGCGGCCAGCAGCGGCAGTCTGGTCTCGAAGCTCATGCCACGCCCACCCGGCAACAACGTGCCCAAGCGCGCCGGCAACAGCGCCACCCGCGAAGGCAGCCAGCGCCAGATCTGGATCCTCCAGGGCCAGCAGGCGACGCCGCTCACCGTCACCACCGGCCTGTCCAACGGCCGCATGACCGAGGTCACCGGCGCCGGCCTGAGCGCCGGCCAAGCCGTCATCGTCAGCCAGGCCAGCGCCGCACCATGAGCGGGCCGCTGATCCGCCTGCGCGGCATCGTCAAGGTCTACGGCGAAGGCACGGCCGCCTTCCAGGCGCTGCGCGGCATCGACCTCGATGTCGACGCCGGGGACTTCGTCGCCATCATGGGTCCGAGCGGCTCGGGCAAGTCGACGGCGATGAACCTGATCGGCTGCCTCGACGTGCCCTCGGCCGGCCAGTACCTGTTCGACGGCGTGCACGTCGAACAGCTCGACCGCGACCAGCGCGCCCGCCTGCGCCGGCGCCACCTCGGCTTCGTCTTCCAGGGCTTCAACCTGCTGGCGCGCACCACGGCGCAGGAAAACGTCGAGCTGCCGCTGCTCTACCGCGGCGAGTCGGTCGCCGACCGCCACCGCAACGCCCGCGAGGCACTGGCCGCCGTCGGGCTGGCCGGCTGGGAAACGCACACGCCGGCCGAGCTGTCCGGCGGCCAGCAGCAGCGCGTGGCCATCGCCCGCGCCATCGTCAGCAAGCCGACCGTGCTGCTCGCCGACGAGCCGACCGGCAACCTCGACACCGCCCGCAGCCGCGAGATCATGGACCTGCTGGTCGGCCTGAACCGCGACCGCGGCATCACCGTGCTGATGGTCACCCACGAACCCGACATGGCCGTCTACGCGCGGCGCACCGTGCGCTTCGTCGACGGCCGGGTCGACAGCGATGTACGCCAGAGCGGGATGCCGACATGATCTGGAACACCCTGCTGCTCGCGCTGCGCGAGATCCGCCGCAACCTGCTGCGCTCCTTCCTCACCATCCTGGGCATCGTGATCGGCGTGAGCGCCGTCATCACCATGGTCACGCTCGGCCGTGGTGCCACCAGCGCCGTGCAGGCGCAGATCGCCAGCCTCGGCACCAACCTGCTGCAGGTGCGGCCCGGCCAGCGCCTGGGGGCCGGGCGCGACAGCGCAGGGGCACCCTCGTTCCGCGAGGCCGACCTGGACGCCATCGCCACCCAGGTGGCCGGCATCGCCGCCGTGGCCCCCGAGGCCCGCACCGGGGCCACGGTCGTCGCCGGCGCGCGCAACTGGTCGACCAGCGTGGTCGGCACGACCAACAGCTACTTCCAGACCGGCAACTGGACCCTGGCCGCCGGCCGCAACTTCGAGGACACCGAGCTGCGCTCCGGCGCCGCGGTCTGCGTCATCGGCACGACCGTGCGGCGCGAGCTGTTCGGCGCCACCGTCGACCCGCTCGGCCAGAGCCTGCGCATCAAGCAGTTCTCGTGCACCGTCATCGGCCTGCTCGCCTCCAAGGGCCAGGCCGCGATGGGCAACGACCAGGACGACACCGTGCTCATCCCGCTGCACACCCTGCAGCGCCGCGTCACCGGCAGCCTGAACATCAACACCCTGCTCGTCTCGGTGCAGGACGGTGTCGACACCGCCAGCGTGCAGTCCGGCTTGCGCCAGCTGCTGCGCGAGCGCCGCAAGCTCGGCCCCGCCGACGACGACAACTTCAACGTCCTCGATACCCGGCAACTCGCCGACACCCTGTCCGGCACGACCCAGCTCATGACCTCGCTGCTCGGCGCCGTCGCCGCGGTGAGCCTGCTGGTGGGCGGCATCGGCATCATGAACATCATGCTGGTCAGCGTCACCGAGCGCACCCGCGAGATCGGCGTCCGGCTGGCCATCGGCGCGCTGGAAAACGAGGTGCTGCTGCAGTTCCTGATCGAGGCCGTGGTGCTCTCCAGCTTCGGCGGACTGGTCGGCATCGTGCTGGCCACGGCGGCGTCCATCGGGTTGTCCTCGCTGATGGGCCTGCCCTACACCTTCCAGTGGGGCATCAACCTGCTGTCCTTCGTGTTCTCGGCGGCGATCGGGGTGGTGTTCGGCTATGTGCCGGCGCGGCGGGCGGCGCGGCTGGATCCGATCGAGGCGCTGCGGCACGAGTGAGACGCGTGAAAATGCGGCCATGACACTCACCAACCTCCTCGGCATCGATCTCCCAGTCCTGCAGGCCCCGATGGCCGGCGTGCAAGGCAGCGCGCTCGCGGTGGCCGTGTCGAACGCGGGCGGGCTCGGCGCCCTGCCCTGCGCGATGCTCGGCCCGGATGCACTGCGGCAGGAACTCGCGGCCATCCGCGCCCAGACCGACCGGCCGTTCAACGTCAACTTCTTCTGCCACACGCCGCCCGCGCCGGACGCCGCCCGCGAGGCCGCCTGGCGCGCCACGCTGGCCCCCGCCTACGCCGAGTTCGGCATCGACCCGGCCGGGATCCCCGCCGGACCGGGGCGGCGGCCGTTCGATGCGGAAACGGCCGAGTTGCTCGCGGCGTTCGCGCCGCCGGTGGTGAGCTTCCATTTCGGCCTGCCATCGGCGGAGCTGCTGGCGCGGGTGCGGGGCTGGGGCGCCAAGGTGCTGTCGTCGGCGACCACGGTCGAGGAAGCGCGCTGGCTGGAGGCGCACGGCGTCGATGCCGTCATCGCACAGGGGCTGGAGGCGGGTGGGCACCGCGGCCATTTCCTCTCGGACGACCTGAGCCGGCAGATGGGCACCTTCGCGCTGCTGCCGCAGATCGTGGCCGCCGTGCGCGTGCCGGTGATCGCCGCGGGCGGCATCGCGGACGCGGCGGGTGTGGCCGCGGCGATGACGCTCGGCGCGGCGGGGGTCCAGGTCGGCACGGCCTATCTGCTGTGCCCGGAGGCGAGCACCAGCGCCGTCCACCGCGCCGCGCTGCGCAGCGATGCAGCGCGCCACACGGCGCTCACCAACCTGTTCACCGGCCGGCCGGCACGTGGCATCGTCAACCGGTTCATCACCGAATTCGGACCGTTGCACGGTGATGCCCCGAGGTTTCCGCTGGCCACCGCTGCCTCGGCGCCGTTGCGGGCGGCGGCCGAGGCGCGGGGCAGCGGCGCGTTCTCGCCGCTGTGGGCGGGTCAGAACACCCGCGGTTGCCGCGCCGTTCCCGCCGCGGACCTCACGCGGGCGCTGGCCACCGGGCTGCGCCGCTGATGAGTGGACAATCGACGCCACCGCAGCACCACCGCCCGGAACACGCCATGCACGTCATCATCTTCCGCAGCCGCCTGAAACCCGATGCGGTCGCCGACTACACCGGCTGGGCCGAGCGCATGAGCGCGCTGGCGCGGACCATGCCGGGCTACGTCTCGCACAAGGGCTTCACCGCCGCGGACGGCGAGCGGGTCACCATCGTCGAGTTCGAGTCCGAAGCAGCGATGCGCGGCTGGGCCACCCACCCGGACCACGTCGCAGCGAAGAAAAAGGGCCGCGCCGAGTTCTACACCGAGTACTCGATCCAGATCTGCACCGAGCAGCGCGCTACGCGCTTCACGGCGGACTGATTCAGGCGCGCTTCATGCGCGCTCCTGCCAGGCCGACCAGCCGTACCACGCCAGCGCGGTCCACAGCGCGATGACCAGCGCCGCGCCGAACAGGCTGCGCGGCTGGTCCTTGCGCGCATCGAGCCAGGCGACCGCCTGCGGGCGGCAGTCGGCCAGCACCGCCTCCGGCAGCAGGCGCAGCGTCAGCCAGATCAGGCCCGGCAGCAGCAGCAGATCGTCCAGATAGCCGAGCACCGGGATGAAATCCGGGATCAGGTCGATCGGGCTCAGCGCGTAGGCCACGACCAGCCACGCCAGGGCGCGGGCCAGCCAGGGCGTGCGCGGATCACGCAGGGCGAACCAGAGGGTCAGGCCGTCGCGCTTGATGCGGCCGGCCCAGGCATGGAGAGTGGAGAGGAGGCTCATGGGAGCTGTGATGGTTGCACAGCTCCCGCCGCCTGGTTCAGAAATCGCCGCGCGATCCCTTTTCCAGCATCATCCAGAGGGCTTCGCGCACCTTCAGGGCATCGGCCTTCAGGTCCGGCGGCAGCTTGCGGCCCATCCGGATCATCATGTCCATGTTGAGCGTGTAGAGCCACAAGCCGTCGTCGCGCTCGACCAGCGTCACCCGGCACGGCAGGTAGGCGGCCATGTGCGGCGAGAAGTCGACCATCTTGCGCGCCGTGAAGGGGTTGCAGTAGTTGTAGACCTTCAGCAGCTTCTGGGGCTTGCCGGTGCGTGCCTCGAGTTCCTTGGACAGGGGAAGCTCCCCCACCGCGCGGATGTTCATCTCGCTCGACACGCTGGCCAGCGACTGCTCGATCTGGTCGACGGTCACCCCGGGGCGGACCTTGCGCTCCCAGGTGGTGGCCACGGCGATGTCGCCCTTGCTCTCGACCCACCGGTCCCACATGCGGCCGGCCTCGGCGCCAGCGCCGTCCTCCAGATTGCCGAGGGCACCGATGGTGCCGCAACCCGACAGCAACACGCCCAGCACCAGGGCACCGAGACCGGCGCGCGCCGGGCGTACAAATCGTTGAAAAGTCATGTCGGTTCCCTTCAGAAACGGTGGCTGTACATCAGTTGCAGATTGAGCTGGCGGTGCCGGATCTCGACACCCGAGCCGGACAACACCGTCACCGTCGGGGCATAGGCCACCGAGGTGTTCAGCTCGCCGGCCGCGCTGGTGGCGACGCCGAAACCAGCGGTGTAGTGCCGCTTGACGATGGCCGGGAACAGCGGATTGACGTAGGCGGCCGGCACCGGGTTGGTCGACAGGTTCATCCCGCCGCGCAGCACCAGCGCGTCCGACACCCGCCAGGCCGCGCCCAGGTTGGTGACGGTCTGGTCGTTCCACTGCTGCGGCAGCGCGAAACTGACGTTGCCGCCCATGCCGGCGCTCTCGTAGCGCATCTTGAAACTCGACATCACGTCGGACCAGTAGATGCGCTTCAGGTCGGCCGCGAGCTGCAGCGCCGGCGTGGCTTGCCACGACAGGCCGACACCCAGCTGCGCCGGCATCTGGAAGTCCTCGATCACCATCCGGCCGGTGTCGGAAAAACCGCCCTGCGCGCTGAGTTGCGCGCCGCGCTCCGACGTGCGCATGTCGCGCAGGTGGGTCTTGGTGTGGAAGGCCGCGCCGACGCTCAGGGTCGGGTCGACCCGGTACAGCAGTCCGAGCTTGCCGGCAAGGCCGCTGGACCGTGCCGCGCCGGAGAACTTGTTGTCGTCGGAGAAGTCCAGCCGCGCCCAGCTGGCGCCGCCCAGCGCCGGCAGTGCCGCGGCGAGATTGCCCCCCGCGCCGGTGACCATGCCGCCCAGCTGTGCGCCACTGGCGGCCATGCGCAGGTCCAGGGTCGACCAGACATAGTCGATCGAGCCACCCACCACGAGGTCCGGCGCGGCCGTGAACGCCAGCGGCAGCATCACCCGACCGACACCCAGCTCCGAGCGCACGGGCGACCCGGACCCCATCGCCAGGAAGGAGTCGGCGCCGTAGTCGGTGCCCATGCCCCCTTGGGCGAAGACGGCCAGACCGAAGACCAGATCGCCGTGGCGGCGGGCGTAGCCGATCGCAGGCATCACGTAGCTCGTTCCGCTGGAGTCGGCCACCATGCCGCCGACGCGCGAGGAAACGTGCGGGCCGAGCAGGCCCGCGGCCACGTCCAGCCGCGCACCGTCGCCCATGAGCCCCAGCGTGGCCGGGTTGTTGGCGGCCGCGGCCGTGCCGTTGTCCAGCGCGAGCGAGGTCCCGCCCATGCCGGTGGCCACCGGGCCATAGCCTTCCATCAACATGCCGTTGGTGGCCTGTGCCAACGCAGGGACTGCCACAGCGATCGCGGCGATAAGGTGTTTGTTCATCGCTTGTCTCTTGTCTTCTTGGTCTTGCAGTGGGAATGGGTCGTCCGATGGGGCCCGAATAGCCGCCTTCCGGCTGCCGCCGCTGGTCAGGCCAGGACGATCTCGTCCGTGCGTGTGTCGCCCTTGTTGTCGAGCCAGCGCACGGACACCTTGTCGCCTGCCTTGCAGTCCGTCAGCCGAAACCAGACGAAGGGATTCTGCGATACCGCCACGCCCCATTTGCCGGAGAGCACGACGCGCCCGTTGAGGGAGGCCTCGTAGTTGGTGATGTAGTGCGCCGGCACCAGTTGTCCGGCGTTGTCCTTGCGGACACCGGTTTCCATCGGGTGGGAGACGAGCGTGCGCACGTCAGCGGTGTTGTCCTTGAGCTGGGCACGGATGCGGATCGGGTCGGCCATGGTGGCGGTCTCCTGGAGAGGTCGTCGGGTGGGGTGGAAGGTGCAGGCGGCGAAACGAGGCGGATCAGCCGCCGCAGCCGCCGAGCGTGACCTTGGATTCCTTGCTGGCCGAGTACCAGCGTCCATCGGCCTTCACCAGCGCCCAGACCAGGGTGGACTGGCCCATGCGGACACGGGTCTGCACGAACGGGGCAACGCCCTCGTTCAGCGTGAAGCTGGCCACCAGCGGGTTGACGTTCTTTTCGACCAGCAGGTGGATTTCCTGCGTCGCGGGCAGCTTGCTCTGGACCCCGACCTGCACCACGGCGCCGTTTTCGGCGATGTCGGGCGACGTCAGCAGGATGTCGGCACTGGGGGTGGGCGTGGCGCCGAGCAGCTTCAGCGCGTCCTCCAGCGATTTGGCGGCAAAGGCAGGGTCCGAGGACGCCAGAACCTGCGTCGGGCTCAGCAGGCCAATCCCTGCAAGGACGCCCAGCAGGCCGGAGAATTTCAGCGCCTCGCGCCGGGTAGGGGTACCGGAAACAGACATGTTGATTCCTTGCATAAGGATTTACGGAAGTTATGGCTGGAAAAACACGGCAATGCCCTGCCCCGATGGCGTCAGCGCAGGTGGCTGGCCATCTGGTCAAGACCCTCGCGCAGGTCGCGCACACCATCCAGTTCGCTGGACACTCGCTGGCAGACGCTGCGGCACATCTCCATCAGCGTCGGATCTCCGAGGCGGTAGAAGACCTGGCTGCCTTCGCGGCGCCGCACCAGCGCGCCCCGCTCGTGCATCAGGCCGAGATGGCGGGAAATATTGGTCTGCGTTCCGCCCGTGGACTGGACGATCTCGTTGACCGAACGCTCTTCCTGACACAGCGCGTGGACGATGCGCAGCCGGGTCGGGTCGGCCAGCAGCGCGAAGTAGCGCGCCACCGCCGCATAGACCGGGGCAAAGTCCGTTTCGGAAGAGGCTTCGGGGGTGTCGGGAATCATGTCGGGCCAGTGCTTGATGTACATACCGCAAGGACTGACATGACGATATGCGTTAAAGCGCATACGCTGGCGAGCGTTTACCCGCATCACAGGGAATTCCCGGGCCAGGGCGGGGTGCCCCTCAGGTGCAGCCCCATGCCCTCCGGCCGGCTTGTTACGGCCCGTCAATCGGCGTACGCTGGCGTTTCCCACCCACCCACCCACCCACCCACCCAGACAGTGCTTGACCGCTGTCAGCGGCCCGGCGCTGAGGAGACAGACCATGTCAAGCCCAGCCCACGGCGGCCCCGTGTCCGGTGTCGCCGTTTCCTCTGCCGCATCCGCATCCCCCACCTCCCCGGTTCCCCACCTCCGCACCCTCGCGCTCGTCGGCCCCGCCGCGGCCGGCAAGACCACCCTCGCTGAAGCGCTGCTGGTGCAGGCCGGCATGGTCGGCGCCGCCGGCAGCGTCGAGCGCGGCAGCACCACCAGCGACTTCGACCCGATCGAGCGCCGGATGCAGCACTCGCTCAACACCAGCGTGCTGCACCTCGACCACCAGGGCCTGCGCATCCACCTGCTCGACACGCCCGGCAGCGCCGATTGCCTAGGACAGTCGCTGCCCGCGCTCGAAGCGGTGGAGACCGCCGCCATCGTCATCAACGCCACCTCGGGCATCGAGCCGATGGCGGTGCGGATGATGGCCTGGGCCGCCGAACGGCAGCTCGACCGGATGCTCATCGTCAACCGCATCGACGCCCCCGGCTTCGACGCCGCCGCGCTGCTGGCCCAGATCCAGGCCACCTTCGGCCGCGAATGCCTGCCGCTGAACCTGCCGGCCAACGGCGGCCGCGAGGTGGTGGACTGCTGGTTCGCGCCCGAGGCGACGCCGGGGCACGAGGCGGACTTCTCCTCGGTGGCGGCCGCGCACCGGGCGCTGGTCGAGCAGGTCGTCGAGGTCGACAGCGCGTTTGTCGAGCGTTACCTGAAAGAAGGCGATGTCGACGCCCGCGAGTTGCACGCGCCGCTGGAGCAGGCGCTGCGCGAGGGACACTTGATCCCCGTCGTGTTCGTCTCGGCCAAGCTGGGCACCGGGGTGTCCGCACTGCTGGACGTGATCGCGCAGCTGCTGCCCGATCCGTCCGAGGGCAATCTGCCGGACTTCTACAAGGGTGAAGGCGCAACGGCCCGGCTGATGCACGCCCGGGTCGATCCGCACGCGCATGTGCTGGCGCAGGTCTTCAAGGTGACGATCGACCCCTACGTCGGCAAGCTCGGCATCTTCCGCATCCACCAGGGCACGGTGACGCCCAGCAGCCTGCTCTACGTGGGCGACGGGCGCAAGCCGTTCAAGGTCGGGCACCTGTTCCTGCTGCAAGGCAAGACGCACACCGAGATCCCGAGCGCCGGACCGGGTGACATCGTGGCGGTGGCCAAGGTGGACGAGATCGCCTTCGACGCGGTGCTGCACGACGCCGCCGAGGACGACCACATCCACCTGAAGCCGCTGCCCTTCCCGGTGCCGGTGCACGGTCTGGCGCTGAAGCCCAGGCGCCACGGCGACGAGCAGCGGCTGTCGGAGGTGCTCGCCAAGCTGGCGGCCGAGGATCCCTGCCTGCGCGTGGAACACGCCGCCAGCACCCATGAAACCGTTGTCTACGGCCTGGGCGAGTTGCACCTGCGGGTGCTGCTGGAGCGGCTGCGCGAGGGCTACCGGGTCGAGGTGGAGACGGCGCCGCCGCGCATCGCCTACCGGGAGACGATCACCACCACCGCGCAGGCCCAGTACCGCCACAAGAAGCAGAGCGGCGGCGCGGGCCAGTTCGGCGAGGTGCACCTGCAGGTGGAACCGCTGGCGCGGGGTGCGGGCTTCGAGTTCGTCGACGTGGTCAAGGGCGGCGCGATCCCGGGGCAGTTCATTCCCGCGGTGGAAAAGGGCGTGCGGCTGGCCATGGACGCCGGCGTGGTCTCCGGACACCCGGTGGTGGATGTGCGCGTGACCGTGCTCGACGGCAAGCACCACAGCGTGGACAGCAAGGAAATCGCCTTCGTCACCGCGGGCAGGAAGGCCTTCATCCTCGCGATGCGCGAGGCGCAGCCGGTGGTGCTGGAGCCGGTGGTCGATGTGGAGATCTCGGCACCCGAGGCCATGATTGGCGACATCACTGGCGATCTGGCGGCGCGGCGCGGCGAGGTGCGCTCGACGACGCCGCAGCTGGGCGGGCGGGCCAGCGTGAAGGCGCGGGCGCCGCTGTCGGAGCTGTCGGGCTACCAGTTGCGGCTGAACGCGCTGACCCGGGGCGAAGGGAGCTACACGCTGGCCATGTCACACCACGACGCGGTGCCACCGAGCGTGCAGGCAGAGATGGTCAAGGGCTGGCAGCTGCGCGACGAGGACTGAACTGTCCGCTCAGAAGTACCCGGGCTGGCGGTAGCCGCGCGACACGAGTTCGCCCTGCACCGAGACCGAGGGCGATGCCGGCGCATCCAGCGCCGGCAGCGTGCCCTGCCCTTCACCGCCGGCCAGTGTGCCGTCGGCGTTGGCGTCGAACACGGTGGTGGTGGACGCGCAGGCCTTGGTCGGCGCATAGCCGAGATGGCTGGCCGTGGCGACGAAGGTGGAGGCCAGGCCGGCGAGCGTGGCGGTCTGCGACTGGAAGCGCGCGGCGGGCGTGTGCACCGCGCCCGGCCCGGCCCAGTTGCAGACCATGCCGAGCAGGCTGCCGTCGGTGGTGGCCAGCGCGTCGGTGAAGGCGAAGTAGCCCTGCACGGTGCGGCTGTCGGCGGCGCTGTCGTAGGTGCTGCTGACGGCCAGCGCGCGGGCGTGGCTGTCGCCGGTACCTGCCTGCCAGGCGTAGAGGAACTGGCCTGCGCCGGTCGTGCGCTCGTAGCGGCCGCCGAAGCGGTCGAAGTTGCCGCGCCAGCCGGTGGAGGTTCCCGCCACCACGGCGCTGCCGGGCGCACCGGCCGGGAGCTGCACGGCCGGATCGAGTTCACCCGCGGAAATGCTGGCCACCTGGCGGGCGTAGTCGGTGTCGGCGAGGTCGGCCGGTGCGCCGCAGTACTGGCCGGAGCGGGCGCCGAAGTCGATCTGGTAGCCGTGGCGGCTGTAGCGCACGGTGGTGACGCGGGCGCGCTGGTAACGGCCACCGGTCATGCGGTCGCTGCAGCCGAAGGTGGCATCGGTCCCCAGATCGAAGCCGGCCACGCGCAGCACGCCGCTGTAGGCCGCGGCCGTCGCGCCGGGTCGGTGCTGCAGCACGATTTCGCCGCTGCGCCCGGCCGAGGTGCCGGCGTTCCTGCTCACGGCGAGGCGGTAGGTGTAGGTCTTGCCGAAGGGGTCGAGCGACACCGTGGCGGCGTGCACGGTCAGGCCTGTCAGTGCCGGCACCGCGGCCAGCACGGTGGAGAACGGCGTGCTCAGGTCGGTGCGGAAGCCGGCTGCCGGCAGCGCCAGCACACCGCCGGAGCCAGCGATCGTCGCGCGCATCACGGCCATCAGCAGCAGGCCCTGGCGGGTGGCGTGTTTCACTCCGGCCGTGCGTTCGTTGAGCTGCGCCACCACACAGGGCTGGCCGCTGGCCGCGTCGGTGGGAAGCCACAGGCCGAGGTCCCCGCCGGGTAGCAGGCCGGATTCGGTGCCGCTGCCGTCCTCGTGGTTCGCGTAGAGCAGCTGCGGGCCGTAGCAGCCGGCGTTGCCACCCTGCAGGAAAAGGTTGCCGAAACTCAGCAGCCCGCCCAGTGACACGCTGGTGTCGCCGGCCAGCACCGCCTCGATGCGGGCGGCCATGTCGGTCAGCTCGGCGCGTCCGGCACCCGCACCCAGCGGCACCGCGAGGGCGCGGGCCGTGGTCGAGGCGGCTGCCGCCGAGGCGCCACCCAGCTCGGCTGGCGAAGCCACGACGAGGCCGGTCGGGAAGCTCTCGCTGGCGCTGACACTCGCCTGCGCGGTCGTCGTGTTGGTCACCAGCGCCAGGGCCAGCTCGCCGCCGCTGCCGCCACCGCCGCCACAGGCGGTCAGCAGCAGGGGAAACGCCAGCGCCAGCACCGGGCGCACAAAAGAAGGCAAGGACGACGACATGCATGGACTCCGCAAGACTGAGCAGCCCATCTGAGCAGCCCGAGTCGCCACTGTCGTCCTTCATCCCGGGGGCTAAAGTCCGAAAACAGGCCCCATCTGCGGTCAATTGCGCGAACGGCGTGCCTCTCGTGCATCCTTCCACCAGGCACTGGCCTTCTCCCGCAGCGTCAGCCGCTCGTCGGAGAGCACGTCCAGGAAATCCGACAGCCGCTTGGACTTGACGATGGTGTAGCCCGTCACCAGCAGCGAGGCCACCACCGTGCCGAGGAAGATGAGCCCACGCTGCCACACCGGCGAGTCGGCCTCGGCGAGCAGGTTCATGCCGAGAAAGCCGGTGGAGAGCGTGCCGATCAGCCCGGCGATGGTCACCACCGTGAGCCGCACGACGGTGTTGGCCTGGCGGCGCAGGCTGTCGGTGTCGAGGTAGGTGTTCATCTCGCTGACCCGCTCGCGCACCTCGGGGTAGAGCGTGTTCAGCCCCAGGTGCCCGACGCAGAGGTGGTGCAGCGCGCGGGTCTGCACCTGCTCGGAGATCTCGTGGAACCAGTAGCGGTGCGTGAAGCGCAGGAAGGTCTCGAAGTTGCCGCGCACCGCCCGCTTGAAGCGCTTGACCGAGCCGGCGTCCGCGATGCTGAGCGCGTCCAGCGCCACCACCAGCCGGTCCGAGAACATCAGCAGCGCCGCCTTCTGGAAGTGGGCGATCAGGAAGAGCAGGAAATGCTGGTGGCGGAACTGCGCCAGCACGCCGCGCTCCCGGTCGGTGAAAAACGGCGCGCCCGCACAGCCGACCACGACCAGCGCGTGGCCGCAGCCGAGGTAGCGCGTGTGCGGCGCCGCACCGCCTGCGCACCAGAAGCGGTCGTAGCAATAGCGCGATTCGAAATCCGCCAGATGCTGCTCGGCGAAGGGCAGCAGCTCGTCGCCGCCGCCGCGCCCGGACACCAGCCCGAGCCGCACGAAGTCGGCGCGGCTGAGCTGCGTCGGGTCGTCCACCGCGAGGTAGCCCATCACCGGCATGCGGTGGTATTCGATCTGGCGGAAGCGCAGCGGGCCGATGGCGTCTTCCTCCTGGTCCGGCACCAGCGGCTGCAGCAGCCAGCGCCAGTGCGCCGCCAGCCGTGGCGCGCGGTGGCGGGCGACGAAGGCGAGGAAGGCCTCCCGATCACCCGCGTCCGAGGCGGCCAGCACCTGCGCGTCGGCGCCCAGCCATTCGACCGCGGCCGCGCAGTGCAGACCGCGGCCTTCGCCATCCCAGCCCGGCGGGTAGCCGCGGCCGAAGCGGTAGAGCACCTCCTGCGCCACCGCCAGCGGCAGATCCTCGGCGCAGACCTCGACGTTGAGCATCACCACGTCGACGTCGTAGAAAAAGTAGAGGTCGATGTGCTCCACCTGCAGCGCGACCGGCGCCTGCCCCGCCTGCAGCGTCACGCGCACCTGCCGCACGTCGTCCCGGCGCAGCACCTGCATCGACGAGGCGCCGCCCGTGCGGCCACGGGTCGAGCCGTCGCCGTAGAGAAAGCGCTGCACATAGGGCAGGAAGGTGACGAACTCGTTGTAGTGGCGTTCGTGGAAGCCGCTGGCCTCGCCGGTGTACTCGTCCACCACCGCGCGCCAGGGCTGGTCGCCACCGGCATCGAGCAGTTGCTCCCAGGGCCGGCGCCCGGAGCGCTCCTCCTCGCGCGGCATGAGTTGCAGCGGCCAGAGCAGGCTCTGCCGGAAATGTCGGACAGTGGTCATGCCGGCGATTGGAGCCCCCGATCCGCCGACTGACCATGCGGATCGTCCCGATCGCGTCTGCCGATCGCACCGGAATTCCGGTGATCGTTCCTTTCTTGCACCTCGGGCAGCGCCGGATACTCGCTGTCACCATGCGCCTGCTCTTTGTCCACCAGAACTTCCCCGGCCAGTACCTGCACCTCGCGCCGGCCCTCGTGCAGGCCGGCCACGAGGTCCGCGCGCTGATGCTGGAGCCCACGGCCCGCGACCTGCCCGGGGTCGCCGGCACCCGCTACCAGGTCCCGCGCGGCAGCACGCCCAATGTCCACCCCTGGGCCGGCGAGTTCGAGACCAAGATCCTGCGCGGCGAAGGCGCCGCTCGGGCGGCGCTGGCGATGCGCCAGCAGGGCTTCACGCCGGACGTCATCTGTGTCCACCCGGGCTGGGGCGAGGCGCTGTTCCTGCGCGATGTCTGGCCCGAGGCGCGGCAGTTGCACTTCGTCGAGTGGTACTACGGCTGGGAAGGCCACGACGTCACCTTCGACCCCGAGTTCCCGCCCGCCAGCATCGCCGCGCGCATGCGTGTCCGCACCAAGAACACCCACCTGCTGCACGGCCTGATGGACATGGACGCCGGCATCTCGCCGACCGAGTGGCAGCGCTCGACCGTGCCGGAACTCTTCCGCACGAAGGTCGACGTGGTCCACGACGGCGTGGACACGCAGCTCATCCAGCCCAACGCGGACGCGGTGTTCGAGTGCGCCCTGCCCGGCTCGGCCGCGCGGCTGCGCCTGACGCGCCAGGACCAGGTCATCAGCTTCATCAACCGCAACTTCGAGCCCAACCGCGGCTACCACGCCTTCCTGCGCGCGCTGCCGGCCCTGCTGGAACGCTGCCCCCAGGCACAGATCGTGCTGGTCGGCAGCGACGGCGTCTCCTACGGCGCGAAGTCCGAGGACGGCCGCTCCTGGCGCGACCGCTTCCTCGACGAAATCCGCCCGCAGCTCACCCCCGCGCAGCTCGCCCGGCTGCACTTCGTCGGCCGCCTGCCGCACGGGCAGCTGATCCGGCTCTACCAGGTCACACGGGCCCACGTCTACCTGACCTACCCCTTCGTGCTGTCCTGGTCGATGCTGGAGGCGATGTCGGCCGGCGCGCTGGTGATCGGCTCGCGCACCGCGCCGGTCGAGGAAGTGATTGAACACGGCCGCAACGGCTGGCTGGTCAACTTCTTCGACCGCGACGGTCTGGCGCGCGCCATGTGCGATGCCCTGCTGGCCCCGCCCGGCGCCCACGACGCGCTGCGCAGCAACGCCCGCGAAACCATCGTCAGCCGCTATGACCTGGAGCGCATCTGCCTGCCCAGGCAGATGGCGCTGGTGGAGCGGCTCGCGCTGGGCTGACCCGACGGAGAGGCTCCAGGAGCGCATCCCCGTATCATCATTGACATCGGTACACGGAGTGATTCATGGACGTCAAGCAAGCAGTCGCTTTGGCCAAGCAACACATCTTTGATCTGTTTGGCGATGAGAATCTGAGCAACATGGGACTGGAGGAAGTGGAATTCGAAGCCCAGGCGCGCGAGTGGCGCGTCACCATCGGATTCTCCAGGCCTTGGGACGAAACCCCTCGCAACGCCCTTTCATCGCTAGCTGGAGGGGCGCCGATGCGCCGGACCTACAAGGTGGTCCGGCTCTCGGACGACTCCAGAGACGTCCTGTCCGTGAAGGAGCGTGAGGCCGCACATTGAGAGGGTCCACCGTCCTGCTGGATACCAATCTGCTGCTCTTGCTGGTCGTCGGGCATGCATCCAAGGCCTACATCGCCAGACACAAGAAGCTGACCGAATTCACGGAAGAGGACTACGACACCCTGGTTCGTCTGCTGTCGTCTGCCTCGCAACTGCTGCTGACACCGCACACGCTCACCGAGACGTCGAATCTGGCCGCCTACATCCAGGAGCCGGCCAAGGGACAGATCCTCGCCACCCTGCAGCGTCTCGTCATGGGTACGCCCGAGCAGCATGTGCCCGGTGCCACCGCCGTACAGCGACGGGAGTTCCTGCGCCTTGGATTGACGGATGCCGGTCTGATCGAGGCCGCGCAAGCCGACACCATCGTGCTGACGGCCGATCTCGACCTCTACCTGGCCGTGCTATCGAAGGGCGCACCCGCCGTGAACTTCAATCACGTTCGGGACCAGTACCTGTGACCGCGAACGGCGGGTCTTCACCCGCACGGATCCGGTGTGCCAGACCTGCAAGCGCACGGTCTCCACACCGTCGCACTCGATCACCACCGCGCCCTCGCCGCACAGCAGCCAGTCCTCGCCCGCGGCGATGAAATGGTCGCCGGGGTCGCCCGACTGGGTCAGCCAGATGCGGCCGGCATCGACCTGCACCCGGGTATAGCCGTCGTGCGGCCGGGCCAGCGTCAGCACCGCGCCGGGGCGCAGGCTGAGCGGGGACGAGGGGGTGAAGTGCAGGGTGGTGTCCATGGGGTCCACCTTAGGTCGCCAGCACAGCCGGCGACAGCCACAGCGTGGCACCAGTACAGACACCACAACGCCGGTTAGCCGGCCGCTGTACTGGTCGGAATCGGGAGCGCTTGTATTGGTACGCGGACTGCATCCAGTTCGCGGAGGCCTGCGTAGAAGACAGTGCGACCCGATGAATGCCGCACCCCAGACCCCCTTCCACCCCCCCAGGAGCCCCTCATGCAAGCCACCGCCACCACCGCCCGCCGCCTGTTCCTGTCGCGCTCGGGCCAGATGACCCTGTCGGCTTCGGCCATCGGCCTGCTCGCCGGCTGCGGCGGCATGGCCAAGGCCCAGTCGTCCGAGGCGATGGGCGCCGATGTCGGCATCCTCAACGTCGCGCTCGGCCTGGAACACGAAGCCATCAACGCCTACCAGCTCGGCGCCGGCAGCGGCCTGCTGCAGAAGCCGGTGCTGGACATCGCCGTGCAGTTCCAGTCGCACCACAAGGCCCACCGCGATGCGCTGGTCGCCACCATCCGCCAGATGGGTGGCCAGCCGGTGGCCGAGAAGTCGCTCGACGACTACGCCCGCGCCCTGAACGCCGGCACGCTGAAGAGCCAGGCCGATGTGCTGTCGCTGGCGGCCAAGCTCGAACTGGGCGCCACCAACGCCTACCTCGGCGTGATCCCGGCCTTCAAGGACCACAAGCTCGGCCAGGTCGCCGCCCGGCTGGCCGCGGACGAGACCATGCACTGGACCGTGCTGTCGCAGGCCCTCGGCCGTGCACTGCCGACCAGCGCGCTGTCCTTCGGGGCCTGAGATGCACCCGCGCGACGCCGCGGCGGGGATGCTCTTCGGCCTGTGGCTGGCGGGCGCGGCGTCTGCGGCAGGTGCGGCCCCTGCGGCGGGCGACGCTGTCCGCGGCGCGCAGGTCTACGAGGCCCGCTGCAGCGGCTGCCACTCGGTCGACGCCGACCGGGTCGGGCCGCGGCACGCGGGGATCGTCGGCCGGCGGGCGGGCAGCGTGGCGGGCTTCGACTACTCGCCCGCGCTGCGCGGCAGCCGCCTCGTCTGGGACGCTGCCCTGCTCGACCGCTGGCTCACCGACCCCGAAGCGCTGCTGCCCGGCCAGCGCATGGGCTACCGGCTGGGCGACGCGGCCGAGCGCGCCGATGTGATCGCCTTCCTCGCCACCCTGCCGGCGCGCCCCTGAGCCGGGGGGTCGCGGGTGAGCGCCTGTGATGGTCACCTTCACCCGCCTCTGTACTGGTCACCCGCACCGCGCCGCAGACAGAATGGGGCCATGGACGCCGCCCCTTCCACCACCGACACCCTGTACCTGCAGATCGCCGAACGCATCGCCCACCCGATCCGCTCGGGCACGCTGGCGCGCGGCGAGCGCATTCCCTCGGTGCGCGAGCTGGCGCGGCAGCAGGGCGTGTCGCTGTCCACCGTCGTGCAGGCCTACCGCACGCTCGAAGACGCCCGGCTGATCGAGGCCCGTCCGCGCTCCGGCTACTTCGTCGCCGCCCGCGCGCCCCGCCCGCCCGAGCCGGAGCCGTCGCGCCCGCCGGTCGATTCGCAGCCCGTCGATGTCAGCTCGCTCGGCGCGCAGGTGATGCAGCTCGCCACCGACCCGCGTTTCATCTCCTTCGGCGCTGCGTGCCCGAGCGGCGAGCTGTTCGCGCAGGACCGCGTGCGCCGCGCCGTCAGCCGCGCCGCGCAGCGCCACCGCGCGACGCTGTGCCAGTACCCGATCGGCCCCGGCAACGAGCAGTTGCGCCGCGCCATCGCCCGCTACGCGATGGGGCTGGGCTGCCAGCTCGATCCCCGCGAGCTGCTCATCACCAACGGCTGCCATGAGGCCATCAGCCTGTGCCTGCGGACGGTGACACAGCCCGGTGATGTGGTGGCACTGGAATCGCCCACCTCTTTCGGTTTTCTGGAGCTGCTGGAAAGCATGCACTTGCGCGCACTGGAGATCCCGACGCACCCGCGCACCGGGATGTCGCTGGACGCGCTGCAGCTCGCCTTCGACACCCAGCCGGTCAAGGCGGTGCTGGCAGTACCGACGCTGTCGAACCCGATCTGCGCCTCGATGCCACTGGCCGAGCGCAAGCGGCTGGCGAAGATGGTGGCCGAGCGCGGCATCCCGCTGATCGAGGACGTGCTCTACAACGACCTCGCCGAGCAGGACGACCGCCGCCGCGCCGTCAAGTCCTTCGACACCACGGGCCACGTGATGGTCTGCGGCTCGTTCTCGAAGACGGTGGCGCCGGGCATCCGCCTGGGCTGGGTCGAGGCGGGGCGCTGGGGCGCGCAGGTGCGGCGGCTGAAGGCGGTGCACTCGGGCGGACACACGGAGCTGCTGGAGCTGGCGATGGCCGATCTGCTCACCCAAGCCGGCAGCGAATCCGCGTTCCGCCAGCTGCGCACCACCATCGCCGCCCGGGTGGACGAGGCGCGCGGCCTGATCGCCGAGAGCTTTCCGCGGGGCACGCGGGTGACCG
The DNA here is from genome assembly GCF_963924895.1 of uncultured Sphaerotilus sp. NCBI lineage: Bacteria > Pseudomonadati > Pseudomonadota > Betaproteobacteria > Burkholderiales > Sphaerotilaceae > Sphaerotilus > uncultured Sphaerotilus sp. The sequence goes on along the minus strand of NZ_CAWURG010000037.1, from coordinate 13,912 downwards.
ACCCGGCGGGTGGCTACATCCTGTGGGTCGAACTGCCACCCGGCAGCGACTCGCTGGCGCTGTTCCAGGCTTGTCTGGCCGAGCACATCTGCTTCGCGCCGGGGACGATGTTCAGCGCGACCGACCGGTATCGGCACTGCCTGCGGCTGGGCGTCGGCGGGCGGTGGAACGAGGTGCAGCGGCAGGCGCTGCGGCGCATCGGTGCGCTGGCGCATGACGCGCTGGTGGCCCGCTGACCCGGTGCGCTACCGGCCAAGCGGCAAGTACAGCGTCAACGCGGCGTCCCGCAGCGGCGTGAACCCGAACCGCAGGTAGAAGGACTTCGCCGCCTCGTCCTTGGCATCGACCAGCAGCGCATACGCCGCCACCTGCTGCCGCGCCTTCAGGCAGCGATCGACGGCGCAGCCCAGCAGCAGCCGACCAAGACCGCGCCCCTGCTCATCCGCCCGGCAAGCGAGCCGCCCCATGCGGAAACTGGGCACCGGGTAACGCGGCAGCTTCTTGCGCGCCGCGTCGGACAGCCGCACGACATCGACCTCGGCGGCGCTGAGCGTGTAGTAGCCCAGGATGCGCTCGGGTTGCGCCGGATCGGTCAGCACGTAGACCGACGTGACGCCCCGGCGGCGCTGCTGGTCCGCCAGGCGGTGGAGGTAGTCGTCCAGCGCCGGCACGCCGCACGCAAAACCCTGTCGGTCATGGACAGCGGTGTCCAGCGGCAGATCATCCAGCACGCCGAACCTCGCGGCCCACCTGGTCCAGCGCCTCCTGCAGTGCGGGGTTGGGGGCGAACGCCGAGTCCAGCGCCTGCGCGAACGCACTGAAATCGCGCTCGGTCAGCGTCAGCCGCATCTCGCGTTCCAGCAGCGACTGGGCCTTTTCCTTGGCCGCCGCACGCACGAAACCCGCCATGGTGGTGCCCATCAATGCAGCAGCCTTGGTCACGAGGGCCTTCTCGTCAGCGTCCATCTTGAGGTCGAAGCGGGCGGCAGCAGCGGCCATGTCAGGCTCCAGAGTTCAGTCTATTGATACGGTATTATGCCGTACTGAACCCGTACCCCATGCCAGAATCTTCCCACACACCCACGTTGACCGTCGCCGTGCGCACGCTGTGCGAGTTCACCGCGAAGGCGGGCGACCTCGACGTGCGCTTCACCCCGGCGCCGACATCCATCGAAGGCATCGAGGGCCACGCCGTGGTCGCCGCCCGGCGTGGCGCGGCTTACCAGAAAGAGATCCCGCTGTCCGGCCGCCACGGCGAGCTGCTGGTGCGGGGCCGCGCGGACGGTTTCGACGCGGACAAGGGCCGGCTGGAAGAGGTGAAAACCCACCGCGGCGCCGGTGCCCTCGCCCGCCAGCCCGCCAACCACCGCGCGCTGCACTGGGCGCAGGCGATGGTCTACGGCTGGCTGCTGTGCGAGCGCGACGGCCTCGAACAGCTCGAACTCGCGCTCGTCTACTACGACATCGGCAGCCGCCAGGAGACCGTGTTCACGCAGACGCTGGACGCCGAGGCGCTGCGCCAGCACTTCGTCCAGCGCTGTGACGCCTACATCGCCTGGGCGCGGCTCGAACACGCGCACCGCCACGCCCGCGACGCCGCGCTGGCCGTGCTGCGCTTCCCGCACTCGGATTTCCGCACCGGCCAGCGCCCGCTCGCCGAAGCCGTGTTCAAGGTCGCCCGCGCCGGCCGCCCGCTGATGGCGCAGGCGCCCACCGGCATCGGCAAGACCATTGGCACGGTGTTCCCGCTGCTGCGCGCCCTGCCCGGCCTGCAGGGCCAGCCGATCGACCGCGTGTTCTTCCTCACCGCCAAGACCTCCGGCCGCGCGCTGGCGCTCGACGCGGTGGCGACGCTGCGCCGCGCCGAGCCGGACCTGCCGCTGCGGGCGCTGGAGCTGGTGGCGCGCGAGAAGGCCTGCGAGCACCCGGACAAGGCGTGCCACGGCGAGTCGTGCCCGCTGGCGGAGGGTTTCTACGACCGTCTGCCCGCCGCGCGCGAGGCGGCGCTGACGGTTCCGGTCTGGCACCGCGAGGGCGTGCGTGCGGTGGCGGCGGCGCACGGCGTCTGTCCCTACTACCTCGGGCAGGAGCTGGCGCGCTGGGCTGATCTGGTCATCGGCGACTACAACCACTTCTTCGACCTGAGCGCCATGCTGCACGCCCTCACGCAGATCAACGGCTGGCGCGTGGCGCTGCTGCTCGACGAGGCGCACAACCTCGTGGACCGCGCGCGGCTGATGCACACCGGTGAACTCGACCAGCTCAGCGTGCGCGGCCTGCGCCACACGGTGCCGAAGGCGCTGCAGAAGCCGCTCGACAAGCTCAACCGCGTCTGGAAAGCGCTGAACGCCAGCGAGTCGAATGACGGCGAGGACAACGCCTACCGCATGCTGCCCGCGCTGCCGGATGAGCTGATGACCGCCATCCAGCAGGCCGCCACCGCCGTCATCGACCACCTCGTCGACCACCCGACCACCGTGGACGCGGCGCTGCAGGGCTTCCTGTTCGACGCGCTGCACCTGACGAAGCTGGCCGAGTCGTTCGGAGCGCATTCGCTATGTGATCTGACCCCGTCGCGGGACGGGCGGACCTCGGTGCTGTGCCTGCGCAATGTCGTGCCGGCGCCGTTCCTCGGGCCGCGCTGGCAGGTCGCGCACACGGCGACGCTGTTCTCGGCGACGCTGCAGCCGCCGGCCTTCCACCGCGAGCTGCTCGGTCTGCCGGACCACACCGCGTGGATCGACGTGGATTCACCCTTCGAGCGGGCGCAGCTCGACATCCACATCGCCCGCGACATCTCGACCCGCTGGCAGCACCGGGACGCCTCGGTCGCGCCCATCGTCGCGCTGATTGCCGCGCAGTACGCCGAGCGGCCGGGCAACTACCTCGCCTTCTTCAGCAGCTTCGACTACCTCGACCGGATGGCGGTGGCGTTCGAGGCGGCGCACCCGGACGTGCCGGTGTGGAAGCAGGCGCGGCGCATGAGCGAGCCGGAGCAGGCCGCCTTCCTAGCCCGGTTCGTGGCGGGCGGGCGCGGCGTGGGCTTCGCGGTGCTGGGCGGCGCGTTCGCGGAAGGCATCGACCTGCCCGGCGACCGGCTAATCGGCGCGTTCATCGCCACCCTCGGCCTGCCGCAGGTCAACCCGGTCAACGAGCAGATCCGCCGCCGCCTCGACACGCTGGTCAGCCGCGACACGGGCAGCGGGTTCGACTGCGCCTACCTGTTCCCGGGCGTGCAGAAGGTGGTGCAGGCGGCGGGCCGGGTGATCCGCACGCCGCAGGACCGCGGCGTGGTGCACCTGATCGACGACCGGTTCGCGGGGGCGCAGGTGCAGGGGCTGATGCCGCGGTGGTGGGGGCTGGGGGGACCGGGATCAGCCGACGGCGAGTGAACGCACCGCGTCGGCGATGGCCGCACCGAGCCGCGCATGAACACCACCACGTCGAGCGGCCGGTGCGCCTGCAGGCTGGCCGGCAGGGTGCGCATCGCGTTGCGGTCGGCGCCCTCGACCGGGTCGTCACGGCCGATGGTGCGACCGGGCAGGCCGTCCTCGATGGACGTGCCAGTCCGGGCCGAGCGCGGCCTGCAGCACGCCGGGCCAGCGCTCGCCGCGGCCGAGGCGGCGGGCGTCGTCGCGGGAGCGCATCGGCTGGGTGCCGTGGGTGTTGGAGTCGCCGAAGCAGAGGAGCGTGCGGGGTGTGGTCATCTGGCGAATCCCATGGTTCAAGGCCGTGCAGGAGGTGTCATGGCAGCAGGCGCAAGACCTGCCCGTTGGCGCCATCGGTCAACACGTACAACCAGCCATCCTGCCCCTGCCGCACGTCGCGGATGCGCGCCTGGCCTTCCAGCAGCCGCTGCTCGGCCGTGACGCGCCGACCGTCCACCGTCAGCCGCACCAGCGCCTGGCCGCGCAGGGCACCGATGAACAGGCTGCCCTTCCAGTCGGGCTGGCGGGCCTGGTAGCGGTCGCTGCTCAGGAAGACCATGCCGCTGGGCGCGATGGAGGTGGGGGCCCAGTGGTGCAGCGGCTGCTCGAAGCCCGCCTTCGGCCCGGTTTCGCCGATGCGCGTGCCCACGCCATAGTTGCGGCCGTAGGTCACCAGCGGCCAACCGTAGTTGCGCCCGGCCTCGACCACGTTGATTTCGTCGCCCCCTTGCGGCCCGTGTTCGCTGGCCCACAGCTCTCCCGTCACCGGGTGCAGCGCCGCGCCCTGGATGTTGCGGTGGCCCAGGCTGAACACCTCGGGCGCCGCACCCGCGCGCCCGACGAAGGGGTTGTCCGCCGGCGCCCTGCCCTCGGTGGTGAGGCGCACCACCTTGCCGAGGTGGTTGCCCGGGTTCTGCGCCTCGTCCTTGCCGCTGAAGCGGTCGCCCAGCCCCACCAGCAAGTGGCCCTGGCGGTCGATCACGATGCGCGAGCCGCAGTGGCTGCCGCTGTCCATCTTGGGTTTCTGGCTGAACAGGGTGCGCACCTCGCGCAGTTGGTCATCCACCAGGCGCGCACTGCCCACGGCCGTGCTGTTGCCGCCCGGGCCGGGCTCGGCAAAGGTGAAGAACAGGCGGCGGTTCTCGCTGAACTGCGGGTCGAGCACGACATCCAGCAAGCCGCACTGCCCGGTCGCCGCCACCGCGGGCAGGCCGGCCAGCGGTGCCGACAAGCGGCCGTCCGCGGTGGCGATGCGCAGCTGCCCCGCCTTTTCGGTGATGAGCATCCGCCCATCCGGCAGGAAGGCCATCGCCCACGGGTCCGTCAGACCGCGCACCACGACGGCAGTGCCCGCCGGTGCGGCAGGGGCAGCAGGCGCTTGCGCGAAGCCGGGGGCGCTGACGACGCCGAGGGCCATCACGACGACCGAGCGGAGGAGGTTCGTGCGCATGGGATTCCCAGGATTCAAGGGTTCAGCGGGATGCCGTGCAGGGCCTTCGCCATCTCGGCCGCTTGCCACAGGGTCAGCTTGTGTTCGCGAACAAAGGGACGGGTGTTGTCGGTGAACTCGCCCAGGGCGATGCAGATCGCCTCCTGCGCATCGGCCGCCTCCCGGGCCGCCTGCAGTTCGCGCAGCGGCTCCAGCCCGATGCGCGCGGCTTTCCAGCGGCGCGCGCTCACCAGCGTGGTGCGGCCCTGGCGCTCCAGCACGAAGTCCACGCCCGGCGCCGCGCCGCGCTGCACCTGGTAGCCGTCGCGCTGGAACACGGTTTCCAGGACGCGGGCGAAGGCGGGCCACGCCATGGCGCTCACCGTCTGCAGGGTCTGCGCCACCTGGGCCGCGCTGGGCTGGCCCCGCTGGCGGTACGCGGCCATGATGCTGATGACGAAGAACGGGAACCCCGACACGGCGCCTGCCACGCGGAAATCCGGCGGCAGCGCGGCGGCCGCCACCAGGCCGATGACCGCGGCGATGCACAGGCTGATCCACCAGGGTGAGCGCAGCAGGACCGCGAACAGGGACTTCTCGGCCATTTTCAGTTTCAAGCGACATGCTCCAGACGGGACCAACCCGGTCACGCAGTCTACGGGGTCCCCGTGGACAATCTCCCCCATGCTGCGCTACCACACCCACCCCGTCACCGCCTTCGCCCAGAACTGCTCCATCGTCTGGGACGACGAAACGAAGCAGGCCGCCGTCATCGATCCAGGCGGCGATCTGCCCAAGCTGCTCGCCGAGATCGACCGCCGCGGCCTGAAGCTCGAACAGATCTGGCTGACCCACGCCCACATCGACCACGCCGGCGGCACCGGCCAGCTCGCCCGCGAGCGTGGCCTGCCCATCATCGGCCCGCACCCGGGCGACCAGTTCTGGATCGACGGCCTCGCGCAGCAGAGCAAGATGTTCGGCTTCCCGCCCGCCGAGCCCTTCACGCCGACGCGCTGGCTGCAGGACGGCGACACCGTGACGCTCGGCGCCCACACGCTGAACGTGCGCCACTGCCCCGGCCACACGCCCGGCCATGTGGTCTTCCACAGCCCGGAGATCCAGCGCGCCTTCGTCGGCGACGTGCTCTTCGCCGGCAGCATCGGCCGCACCGACTTCCCCGGCGGCCACCACCAGACGCTGATCGACTCCATCACCCAGCGCCTGTGGCCCATGGGCGATGACACCGTCTTCATCCCCGGCCACGGCCCGGAGAGCAGCTTCGGCGAGGAACGGGTCACGAACCAGTACGTCGGCGGCACCTGACCGGGCCACCGGACGGGCAGATTCAGTCGGTAACGCCTGTAACCTCAAAAATGGCAATAGATCACGCCTCTTGCGTGCATGGACACGACTTAAGTGGCGTGACAGCGCGATAACGTCAGTGGGTCGATTCTGGTGAGTTCGGGGGGATTCACAGGGTCGATCAGGAGTACCGCCATGCTGACTGTCGCTTCCGTCCTGAACCGCGAACGTCTCGACCGGCCCCGCGTCGATCCGTGCGCCCCACCCCAGGTCCACAGCGCCCAATGGCTGCTGCACATGCTGACCGGTGCCCTGGATGAGCTGGACTACGGTCTGCTCATCCTCGATGCCGCCGGCTATCTGATGCAGGCCAACCAGATGGGCCACCAGCATTGCACCACGCAGCACGGCTCCTGCCGCCTGCAGGACGGCCAGCTGCACGCCCGTGCCAGCGCCGACGAACCGGTGCTGCTGCGCGCCCTGACGCAGGCCGCCTCCGGCCGCCGCAGCCTGCTCAAGCTCGGCGAAGGACCGCATGTGGAAACGGTGGCCATCGTGCCGCTGAGCAATCCGCTGGGCGGCCGCACGGACGGGGCGATCCTGCTGGTCTTCGGCAAGCTGCAGGTCTGCGAGGCCCTGAGCGTCGAGCACTTCGCGCGCGTGCACAACCTCACCCACGCGGAAGGCATGGTGCTCACGGCGCTGTGCAGCGGCGACGACCCGAGCGCCATCGCCCGCCGCTTCGGCGTGGCCGTCTCCACCGTGCGCACGCAGATCGCCAGCGTGCGCCAGAAGACGCAGGCCACCAGCATCCGCGACCTCGTGCGCCAGGTGGCGATGCTGCCGCCCATCGTGTCGGTCCTGGGTCACGACACGGCGCACTGAAGATGCACCACCGCACAGACGGGCGATTTTTGCTATTGCAGTTGCTTACTGCATGTCCTATTGTCAAGGTCGATGCCCAAATCGACCCGAACGGCCACCTCTGCAGACACTGTCCTGGATGATCTGCAACTCTCTCCTGCCCTGCTGGCCCTGGCACGGCGGGCGGTGCCGCGCCGTTACCGCAAGGGCGTCATCCTGATCCAGGAAGGCGAGTTCGGCGACACGCTCTACATCGTGCTGTCGGGCCGGATCAAGGTCTTCTCGATCGGTCCGAACGACCGCGAGATCACCTTCGGCCTCTACGGCAGCGGCGAATTCGTCGGCGAGATGAGCCTGGATGGCGGTCCACGCGCAGCCAGCGTGATCACGGTCGAGCCGACCAGCTGCGTCGTCATCACCCGACCGACGCTGCTCGAACACATCGCGCAGTACCCGGAATTCGCCTTCGAGCTGCTCTCCAAGGTCATCACCCGCGCCCGCACCGCCACCCGCGATGCCCGCAACATGGCGCTGATGGACAGCTACGGCCGCCTCGTCGCGCTGATCGACGATCAGGCGGTACCGCTGGAGGACGGCACGCGCCGCCTCGTCAGCCGCGTCACCCACGCCGAGATCGCCAGCCGCATCGGCTGCTCGCGCGAGATGGTCAGCCGCCTGCTCAAGGACCTGGAGCGCGGCGGCTACACGAGCACCATCGGCCGGGCCCTGCACATCCTCAAGCCCCTGCCCAACCGCTGGTGAGCCGCGGCGCTGGCGGGCCTCAGCCCTCGGAGCCGCGCAGCGACGGCGGGCCGTACACCCGCGGGGGCCGCTGCGCGCGGACGTAGAGCGGCTCGACCTTCGGCAGATTCGCCTCGATGTCCTGGATGCGGGTGCTGCTGGACGGGTGGGTGGAGAGGAACTGCGGCGGCGCGCCCTTGCTGGCCTCGGCCATCTTGTTCCACAGCGACACCCCGGCGCGCGGGTTGTAGCCGGCCCGCGCGGCCAGCTCCATCCCGACCAGATCGGCCTCGGACTCGTCGTCACGGCCGTACTTGAGCGTCAGCAGCTGCCCGCCGATGTCCGCTGCCGAGCGCGCCAGCCCGCCCAGCCCGAAGATCGCCGCGCCCAGCTCGATGACACCGCGGGTCGCCGTCTGCTTGCCCATGCGCTCGCGGGCGTGTTCGCGCAGCGCGTGGGCCATCTCGTGGCCCATGATCATCGCGACCTCGTCGTCCGTGAGCTGCAGCGTCTGCAGGATGCCCAGGTAGAAGGCGATCTTGCCACCCGGCATGCAGAAGGCGTTCAGCTCCTTGCTGCCGATCAGGCTGACCTGCCAGGCCCAGTTGCGCGCCCGTGGGTTCCACTCGTAGGTGTAGGGGATCAGCCGGTCCGCGATGGCCTGCAGGCGCAGCTGCTGCGGATGGTTGGCCGGCGCCAGCGCGCGCTTGCCGTTGGCCTCCTGGCGCAGTTGCAGATACTGCTGCTGCGCGGCGGACTCGATCTGCTCGGCCGACACCAGCTTGGTGAACTTGGAGTTGCCGCCCACCTCCACGCCATCGCGGGCCAGGGCCGGAAACGCCGCGGTCGCCGCAGCGCCGGCGAGCAGGCCGGTGAACAGGCGCCGGCCATGCAGCGCACAACCGCAGCCCTGCCGGTGCAGATCGATGCGGGTGGTGATGGTGGCGTCTTCGACAAGGTCCTGGTGCAGGGTGGTAGACATCAGAGCATCCCAATTTGAACAAGAATTCGACCGGATTCAGTCGCCAGATTCAGTCGTCGAGAGCGACCGTGGCCGGATCGACCTCCAGTGCCTGCACCGTCGCGCGCAGGCCCCAGAGCATCCATAACGCCGGCAACGCGGCGAACGTGGACACGATGAAAAAGCTCGGCCAGCCGATCGACTCGGCCAGCACCCCCGCCAGCGGCCCGACCCAGACCCGCCCGACCGAGGCAAACGCGGACAGCAGCGCGTACTGCGTGGCCGAGAAGCGCTGGCTGGTCAGGCTCATCAGGAAGGCGACAAAGGCCGCTGTGCCCATGCCGCTGGAGAGGTTCTCGAAGGCGATCACCATCAGCAGGCCGCCGTCGACCGGTGTCGCCTGTGCCAGGTGCAGGAAGCCCCAGTCGAAGGCCGGCACCGTCAGCCCCGGCAGCACGCCCTTGCCGTTGACCGCCAGCCACCAGAAGCCGATGTTGCTCAGCATCTGCAGCACGCCGAACAGCAGCAGCGCCCGCCACAGCCCGAGCCGGATCATCAACGCCCCGCCCAGCAGCGCGCCGCCGATCGTCAGCCACAGGCCGAGCACCTTGTTGACCACGCCGACCTCGGCCGAGCCATAGGCCATCGCCTTCAGCAGGAAGGGCGTCATCAGCGAGCCGGCGAAGGCGTCGCCCAGCTTGTAGAGCACGATGAAACCGAGGAAAGCCCACGCCCCCGGCTGGCTGAAATAGCTCTGCAGCCCGCCCAGCAGCGTGTCGAAACGCGCCTTGCGCGCCGCCCACGCCGCTAGCGGCAGCGTGACGCCGATGCCCAGCACGAGGCCCAGCAGATCCACCCAGCGCTGGCGCAGCGGCGCCGGCAGCGTGGTGTGCTCCAGCACGGGCTGCAGCAGCGCGCTCGCCACCGACCCCAGCACCTTGTCCGTCAGCACATAGCCCGCCGCGACCGCCACCAGCACCGCCGCGAAGCCGATCAGGTCGTTGCGCGCCACGCTCTCGGGCTGCACCATCCCCTTCAGCCGCGGCATGGCCAGCGCCGACACCACCGCCGCGCCCACCATCAGCGCGGCCATCAGCCGGTAGACCTCGGGCCAGGTCCAGCCGGTGCCGGTCCCGGCGGCGGCGCCAGCGATCACATTGGCCGGATCGGTCCAGATCAGCGCCACACCGCCCGACAGGATCATCGCCAGCCGGTAGCCCAGCACCGCCATCGACGAGCCCAGCCCGCGCTCGGCGGCCGGCAGCACGTCGGTGCGGTAGGCGTCGATCACGACGTCCTGCGAGGCCGACAGAAAGGCCACCGCCACCGCCAGCAGCGCGAACAGCTGCATGGAGGTCTTCGGCGAGGTGTCCGCCATCAGCATCAGCACGCCCGCCAGCGCGAGCTGCGTCAGCACCAGCCAGCCGCGCCGCCGCCCGAGGAAAGGCGGATCGAACCGGTCCATCAGCGGCGCCCAGAGGAACTTGAAGGTATACGGCAGCCCGACCAGGCTCAGGAAGCCGATCGTCGCCACATCCACGCCCTCCAGGCTGAGCCAGGCCTGCATCGCCTGCCCCGTGAGCGCCAGCGGCAGCCCCGAGGCGAAGCCCAGCACCAGCACCGCCAGCAGACGCCACCAGCGCAGCCGCCACTGGGTGGCAGAGGCGGCACCGGACGGACGGGCGGGCGGCAGGGAAGCGGAAGCGGGGCTGGACATGGGGCCGGATTCTAGAAGGCGGGCATCGCTTCCTGCGGCCACAGGACTGCGGGTAATCGCTGACAATGCCCGCCATGCAAGCCTCCCCCTTCACCCGACAGGATTTCCGCGCAGCGCTCGGCCTGTTCGCCACCGGTGTCACCATCGTCACCGCCCGGGCCGCCGACGGCACCCCGGTGGGGCTCACGGCCAATTCCTTCAACTCCGTCTCGCTGACACCGCCGCTGGTGCTGTGGAGCCTGTCGCTGCAGGCCGGGTCGATGGCGGCGTTTGCCACCGGGTCGCACTACGCCATCCACATCCTCGCCGCCGAGCAGCGGGAGCTGGCCGAACGCTTCGCCACCCGCGGCGCGGACCGCTTCGCCGGCCTCGACTGGCGCCCTGGCGTCGGCGGCGTGCCGCTGCTGGAGGGCGCTGCGGCGGTGCTCGAATGCCACAACCGCAGCCGCTACGAGGAAGGCGACCACGTCATCTTCGTCGGCGAGGTCGAGCAGTGCCGCTACCGGGCCGACGCCTCGCCGCTGATCTTCCACGGCGGGCGCTTCTACACCGAACTGCCGCTCTAAGCCGCCACGCCGGTCCGGCGTCAGCCCCACCAGCGCAGCAGCCACGGCACGGCCAGCGGCATAAGCACCGAGGACAGCAGCGCCTGCAGGCTCAGCGCCAGCCCGGCATAGGCGCCCGCTTCCGGGTGGACCTGCATCGCCCGGGCGGCGCCGATGCCATGGGCGGCACTGCCCAGCGCAAAACCGCGCACCGCCCAGTCGCGCAGCCCCAGCGCATCCAGCACGGACTTGCCCATCAGCGCCCCGGCGACCCCGGTGATCAGCACGAAGGCCGCGGTCAGGGCCGGCACCCCGCCCAGCCGCTCGGAGATGCCCATCGCCACCGGCGCCGTCACCGACTTGGGCGCCAGCGAGCGCAGCACCTCGCCGTCCAGCCCCAGCAGGTAGCCGATCCCCACGGCACTCGCCGCCGAGGCCGTGCCGCCCGCCAGCGCGGCCAGCACCAGCGCCACCCCGCGCCGGCGCAGTGCGTGGCGGCGCTGCCACAGTGGCCAGCCCATCGCCACCACCGCCGGCCCCAGCAGCACGTGCACGAACTGCGCACCGGCAAAGTAGGTGGCATACGGCGTGCCCGTCATCCACAGCACCGTGCCCAGCAGCACCACCGAACCCAGCACCGGATTGGCCCACGGCGTGCCGCCCAGCCGCTGCGACAGCGCGTGTGCGGCGACGTAGGTCACCAGCGTCGCCGTCAGACCGAACAGCGGGCTCGCCGCCAGATACACCCAGAGTTGCACCACCTCATTCATGCGCGTCTCCTGGTCCGGCGTGGTCGCCGGCGGCCGTGTGGCGCAGCAGCACGTCCAGCACCCAGCCGGTCACCGCGATGCCGACCGCCGTCGACACCAGGATCGTCGCCATCAGCGCCACCCCATAGCGCGCCAGCAGCCCGAGGTGGACGATGATGCCCACCCCCACCGGCACGAACAGCAGCGACAGATGCCCCAGCAGCGTCGTCGCGGCCGCCTCGACCGGTGCGCGCAGCGGCGCCCAGAACAGCGCCGCGAACAGCAGCAGCAAGCCCGTCACCGGCCCCGGCACCAGCAGCCCGAGCCCCCGGGTCAGCACATCCCCCAGCGCCTGGCACAGCAGCAGCAGGGCGAATCCTCTCAAGGCAATCATCGGCGGCACTCCGGTCGGTCCACAGGTGCAAACGATTGGAACAGAGCGCCGCCATCGGCGTCCGCCCTGCCCGGCCCTGCTCGGCCCTGCTCGGCGCTACCGGCCTTGAAAGCGGCTGCCCCGGCACAACCTGCAGTCGGCATACACCAACCCGTATCCACTGCGTTCACCGCTGCCAAGGACTCCCACCATGCACATCGCCTGCCCCCATTGCCTGGCCGTCAACCGCGTTCCCGACGAGCGCCTGCGCGACGACCCCACCTGCGGCCGCTGCGGCAAGCCGGTGCTGGACGGTCACCCGGTCGAGCTGAACGACCAGTCCCTGGCCACCGTCGCGGCCAAGACCGAACTGCCGGTGGTGGTCGACTTCTGGGCCCAGTGGTGCGGACCGTGCCGCCAGATGGCGCCGCAGTTCCAGGCCGCCGCGGCGCAACTCAAGGGCCGCGTGCTCTTCGCCAAGGTCAACAGCGACGACAGCCCGGCCGCGTCCAGCCAGTACGCGATCCGCAGCATCCCGACGATGGTGCTGCTGCGCGGGGGCCGCGAAGTGGCGCGCCAGAGCGGCGCGATGAGCGCGGGGCAGATCGCACAGTGGGTGGAATCACACACCGGCTGAGTCCGCCGCGGTACCGCGGATTGCCAATAGTTGCCGAATTTATCAAATTCACCTTTGGGTACTATTCACGCCCTTCAATTGGGGGAGATACGATGCAGGTCAAACCGCAGTATTGCCTTGACAGATGGCAATACCCAGCCTTGACCTAACCCGGGCATGAAAACTAATTCATGCCTACTACAACAATAAATTCATGTCACGCATCGAACACCCCCCAAATGCGGGGGGGGAACTCTCCTCCAAACCTTCCATTGCCATCCGTCGCAAGCTGGGCAAGGTGCCACCAGTGGCCCCGGGCATGCTAGGCAGCCGCTCGATCACCTGCAGCATGTGTCAGCGCAAGATCCTCTCCAACCTCCTGCTGGCACACAAGCAGGAAGCCCACGGCGACGCCATCTACAGCCGCACCGCCACGGGCCGTCCCAAGAGCATCTGGTTCCGTCCGCCGCCGCCGTCGCCGGCACCTGCATGGCGTCGGCCTGCGGCCTTGCGGCCGGTATTCACTCGTTGATGTATCTGGCTTGGTATGCGCCACCCCCTCATTCGAGGGATTGTGTTTTGCGCATATTCAAAAAATACATTCAGGTCGTCTGAATAAATCCAGATCCTGAATATCCGGCCGGATTCAGACCGGCCGCGGCCACCAGTCCCAAAGCATTGGCGTGTTGACATCCTCCCCGCCCTAAAGGACGGGGATTCCTCCTGCGAGACGCGCATGCCCGCGCGCGGCGATGTTCTTGGCTGCGTTCACGTCGCGGTGGTGTTCCGCGCCGCACTCGCAGCAAGTCCATCGCCTCATTCGCAGACCTGTCCTACCTTTCGGACTGCTGGCGGGAATGACCCCGCAGCTCGAACAGGTCTGGGTTGTGTAGGCTTCGTTCACCTCTTCGAACACGATGCCGGCCTGATGGCTCTTGTATTCCAGCATCGTCTTCAGCATTGACCATCCGGCGTCCAACGTGGACTTCGCCATCCTGGTCTTCACCATCGCACAGGCCTGCACGTTGCCGACGAAGATCGCCGCGTTGCGCTCGACCAGCCCGGTGCTGAACTTGTGCATCGCGTCCTTGCGCGTGTTGGCGATCTTGGCGTGGATTGCGCGGACCCGGCCTTTCTTGCGCGCCCGCTGGGCGATCCCCAGCGCGCCCTCGTGCTTGCGGTACAGG
>NZ_CAWURG010000036.1:0-77196 GCF_963924895.1 uncultured Sphaerotilus sp. | reverse complement strand
GCGGCGTTCGCCTACCGCTTCAACCGTCGGTTCGACCTGCGCGGGCTGGTGGCCCGGCTCATCATTGATGTCTCACGGTGCAAGCCTCGGGCTCAGCGGGTCGTCCGGGGGAATGCTGAGGATCGTTGCTAATCAGGTGGGAATTTGATCGCCTTCCGTTACAAAGGTGATGCAGAAGAGGCAGCAGAAGAGGCCTCAGACCGCCATAAAAACGGGTCTAGAGACAGGCCCTGATCGATGACAAACCCGCATCGAGGCTGCTCAAATGACCTGTCTCGGTGCGCTCAAACCGACGGCGATTTCGAGTCCAACGGCGGCTTGGTCTTGCCGTTCTCGTAGCGCGAAAACGCATTCACGCCGCCCACTATGTCGATAGCTCGCAGGAAAACCGCACGCCCCGCCATCGTCATGCCGACCGTGGAAGAGGACACCACCATCACCGCCGCCGCTCTGAGCGACCCAGACGCCCAGCCCTTGACGGACGCGCAACTCGGTGCGATGGTGCCGATGAAAACCCTGCGCGGACGCCCCCGCACAGCAAACCCCAAACGACTGGTCTCGGTGCGCTACAGCCCCGAAGTCATCACGTATTTCAAGTCCACCGGCGATGGCTGGCAGGCGCGCATGGACGGGGTGCTGCGCGAGTACGTGGCGCAGCAGACGCGGCACTCGTCCTGACCCCCGACGGGGCGATGTCCACACGCCACGCACAGCGGCACAATCGACCAACCGCAGCCCGCCCCATCAGGAGCCCCATACCCACCCTCGATCGCATCACCCAACGCGCCGACGTGATGGGCGGCAAGGCGTGCATTCGCGGCCTGCGTGTCACGGTCGGCATGGTCGTCGGCCAGATCGCTGCCGGGCGCAGCATCGCCGACCTGCTCGCCGATTACCCCTACCTCGAACACGAGGACATCTTGCAGGCGCTGGCCTACGCCTCGTGGCTTGCAGAGGAACGCGAAGTGGTGCTGGCCAGCGCCTGATCGCACGGGCAGGCGAGGTACACCATGGTAAAGGGATACCCCTCCCCTACAGTCTGACAACCCCCGCCGAGTACGCTGCCGACAAAGCGCCCGCGATTCGAACTTGCCCATCATTGCTCAGTTTCTGAAGCAGCACCGCCGGATCTGGTTTTGACACCAGATCCAGGCGGAACTGCCGAAACGCGGCGGCAAACAGCCGGGGTTTCATGTCGAACAATCCACCGAGAAACCTGTCCGGCAAGCGCAGTTCGATGCCAAGCTGATCCAGCGCGTCCGCATTGAAATCCTTGATGTTCCGGCTGGTCAGGACCACGGCCTCAGCGTGCGGATAAAGATCCGATGCGATCAGGTGATAGGCACAGGCGGCCACATGGGTATCCTTGGCCGAGTTAACGGCATGTGCCACATGACGAAGCTGCGCTTGCACCTCCGCAACCGACACCAGGGCGTTGGGCAAGGCATCTTGCAGACGCGCCTCGTGGGCCTTGGCCTGTTCGACGGTTTTCTTTCGCCCGGTATCGACCAAAGCCCGGCTCATCTCGTCAAGGATCAACGGTGACCAGTGCAACCGGATCAGTCCGCCATAGTCCAGATAGACCAGCAAGCCCCGCGTGGTTGCCGAAAACAAGGTATCGGCATCCGCCACCACAGGAATGCTCATGGCTGACCAAAGACCTCGTCATCCAGATCCACTGCCACCCGCTTGAGCGCCTGTGCCTGCCGCGACCGCTCCCCCGCTTGCCAAGCCTGAACCGCACTGCGCAGCACCCGGCGCTGATTGCCCACCCTCTGGTGCAGCGCGACCGCCCCCGATTCGATCAGCTTGACCATGAACGGCCGGCTGACCCCCACCAACCGGGCAGCCTCCTCGGTAGTCATCACCAGGTCATCGGTCACAGCAGGCGCCTGCGCAGCCTGCAACGACGCTGGAATCGACGCGACTTCGACCCCCGATTGCGCCAGCGCCTCGGTCAGATCACGCTTGATGGCTTGCCGGGCTTTCGCACTGAGCCGGACATGGCGACCGACGATGGACACCAGCGGGTCCAATGACAGCGTCACCCGCGCCAAAGGAGCAAGTGCCGGTGCTGCAAGAACCCCTGGCACGCGGGGAGTCGGTGCGATGTGGTGTTTGGTGTTCATGTGGAAAGCGTAACACCAGATCGAAATACGCGAAACACTCGAATCAGAGCCGCACGCGGTGCTCAATCGGCCTACAGCAGCCAGTTCAGTCCCAGGCCAGAGACAGGTAGAGTTCCCACAGGCCCACGGACTTCCGCGACCATGCACATGACCAACGCCTCAACCCCCTTCGCCGCGGCACTGCTGTTGCTGCTCACCGGCTGCGCCACCCACCTCCAAGGCACGGTCAGCTCCGAAACCGACCCGAACCTGCCGGTGCGCCCGGACATGGTGGTGCTGCTCAAGGCGTCCGAGGCCGATGAATCGACCGCGTTGCGTAACCGGCGGCACTTGCCCAACATCGCCGATCGGCTGCGCGAGCGGGGATTCAAGAAAGTCTTCACCCCGCTCAGCCCGCCGCCACGGGACACGCCGGTCGACCTGCAGGCCACCGCCCAGTTGCTGCGGCTCACGACCGCGCACCAGTACACCGCCCCCGACTACGGCGAGATCTCGCCCGCACGGACGGTGACCGATTGCAGCACCGATGCGGCAGGCAAGAAAACCTGTGTGCAGCGCACGATCAGGGCGCGCACCGGCGTCATCGGCTATTCGACGCGCACCGACACCCTGCACGACTACACCGTCAAGCTCACCTGGTACAGCGCCCGAACGGGGCAGCTCGCGATGGTCAGCACCATCACGGCGCGCAACCCGCCCTGTGCCGAGGAAGAGAATTTCGAGCTGCTGGTGGAAAACGGCCTGATGCGCCTGTCCTTCGACACCACACGGACCGAGAGCTTCCGTGTGGAGCTGGCCAAGGACCAGTGTCGGCGCTGACCCGCCAGACGCGTCAGTTCACCAGTGCCGCTCGATGAGCCCGATGCGGCGCCCGATGCGGCTGACCAGCAGGTGGTACTTCAAGCGCCAGCCGTCCATCGGCGAATGGTCCGGTGCGGGCGGTGGCGGCAGTCCGCGCGCCTGCTCGAAACTCGCCCGCGACAGGTAGATCATCACCGCCGTCTTGTAGGGCAGGTGGATCACCCGGCCGAATTCGAATCCCGACTGCACCAGCCGCAGCAGCACCTTCCGGTTGCGGATGTCCGGCTCACCCACCAGCCGCTGCACCGACGGATCACGGAAGATCCACGCCGCGATCGCCTGGAAGGTGTAGTAGGCCGCCGCCGGCAGCGGTTTCTCGACCGGCCCGAGCATCAGGTGAAACCCACGATCGCCCGCCTGCACGGGGTAGTGCCGGCTCAATACATCCGCATTCACGTCATACGACTGGAACATGAACAGCCGCTCCCCCGTGGCCGCCAGGATGCCGAAGACCATGTCGCAGGTACCGCTGGCCTCGATCCCGGCGAACTTCTCGCGGATCTCCTCCACCGTCTTGCCTTGCAGCCCCCAGAAACGGGCGTAGTCGCGGCTGAACCAGTCGTGCAGCAGCGGGGCATCCTCGTCGAGCACCATCTTGCGCAGCACGACCGTGCCACTGGGACCGAAGGGGACTTCGAGCGGTGTGGTCAGCGCGCCACTCATGCCGGCACGCCGAGCGGTGCACCGTGCTGCGTCGGGCGGGTCTCCAGCATCGCCAGCAGCGGCTGCAGGGACGGACCACAGGCGCGGCTGTGGAGATCGTCCAGCGTGATGGTCCGGGCTTCGAAGCGTTGCAGCGCGCGGTGCGTGGCACCGAGTTGCTGCTTGCAGAACGGGAATATCAGCTCCGTGACCAGCCGCATCCGGCGCGCAGCCGATACCCGCACGTCCCCGCCCACCTGGTCGATGAGATAACCCCCATTGCCCGAATTGACCAGATTGGCGGTCACCAGCGCCGCCCGGACCTGAGGAAAATCAAATTCGTCCAGCAGCGCCAGCAGGACCTGGATGCAATGGCCCATCACCGTGCGGTCGTCATGGCCCTCACCGGGGTCGTGGTAACACTTGTCCAGACAGTCGGCGACCAGCGCCTGCTCGGCCTCGCCCAGCGCGCCGTCGCGCGCCTGCAGCGCCCACAGCGACTGCGCGCACAGATACTGCGTCAGGCGCACCAGCAATTCGAGCCGCGAACTGGCATACACATAGGCGTAGAACTCGTCCCAGTCGCTGATGGACTTGACCGCGCGCTGTGCGTCGACGGAGTCCAGCGGCTTGGCGAACGTGCCATTCATGGTCACGTCCAGGAAATCGAGGATCAGCTTCTTGCTGCCCGCACAGCCCTTGCCGCCGGCGGAGACCAGCGTGCCGGAACGGTCGGCCATCTCGTACAGCTCGGCGGCCGTCAGCGGGCCGTCGTGCAGCACGGCCAGATCGCCCTTCTCCATGAAGGTGCGCACGATCATGAACGGCCCGACACCCAGCGTGAAGAACGCCGTTTCGAGCGCAGGCAGCGAGGTGATCGGGTGGCTGCGCTTGCGCGCCAGATAGGCCGGGTAGGCCGCGCCCAGCTTGGAGAACACATAGCCCTGGCGCAGCGTCAGGCGCGGGCCGGTGATGCCGCGTCGGCGGAGGTAGTCGTTGCGCAGCATCGTGGTGAACTGCAGCGCGTCCGGCCAGACCGCCATCACCTGCCGCAGCGCCGTCACATTGATGGGCAGTCCGTTGCGCGAGCCTTCGAACTTGCAGATCTTGTGTTCGGTATCGACCGCTTCCCGGTAAATTGCGGGATTGGTGTTGTTTTCTCCGATCTGGCGGCCATCATGGGAATGGAACGTACAAATACCATTCCAGACGTCATAGTCGAATTCCATGTTCGCGCGCCGGTATGGCGGCGGATTCACGGCGGAATACAGCCGTACCGCAAGCTTGTTGAAACGCCTGGAATAAAACAGCTTTTTCGCCAGAGCCGACATCGAGTGCAATCTTCTGCAGTTGGTTGATCTTCTGGTGAATCCGATGCCTGCCACGTTCCCCGTGCAAACCGGACCGACCCCCGTCGTTCTTGCCAAGGTCGAGACCACCCCGGACTTTCGTCTGCACTTTGCCCACCCCTGGCGGCCAAGGGCAAGTCAGCACTGCCCACAATTGGACACCAATTCCACAACCGAGCAAAATTTCACGAAAATTTTTTGCAATAATTTTCATATTTTGCTACTTAGGGGAATCAATAGCTGGTACGAAAACGGACCCGCGCGCGCTTGCCGGATTCTGGCAGCAGTCGCACCGGCGTTCACGTATACAGTGCCGGCCTGACCCAAGTCAGCCCCTTCCCCCTTTCAGCCCTCTCAGGTGGCCCGCCGATGCGCTCCAAGTCCCGCTCTTCCCTGTCCCGGTCGTCCTCGGCATCGCTGACACCCTGGCTGCTGCTCGCGCTGCTGATCATCGCGGCCGACCAGGCGACCAAGTGGCTGATCCTGCAGCGCTTCCAGCTCGGCGACGGCCAGGTCGTCACCAGCTTCTTCAACCTCGTGCGGGTCCACAACACCGGTGCGGCCTTCTCCTTCCTCGCGCAGGCATCCGGCTGGCAGCGCTGGTTCTTCATCGGACTCGGAGTGGCGGCCTCGACCCTGTTCATCTGGATGCTCAAGAACCACGCGCAGCAGCGGCTGTTCAGCTTCAGCGTGGCCATGCTGCTCGGCGGCGCCATCGGCAATGTGGTCGACCGCGCCTGGCACGGCTACGTGGTCGATTTCCTGCAATTCCACTGGAACTGGCTCGCGCCGCTGTTCCCGGGCGGCTACTTCCCGTCCTTCAACATCGCCGACTGCGCCATCACGGCCGGGGCGATCGGCCTGATCCTCGACGAGCTGTTGCGGGTGCGCCGCAGTTGATCGGCATGGGCGGCCGGTTCGGGTGATCCCCGGATGGCGGGTTTCCCCGGTGGATCCTATCGTCAGGAACCGAACCAGGAGCGCCCGCCGACCATGAGCCCGACCCATCCCGCCGCGGACGACCCCCCCGACGCGCTCCCCGACGACACGGCGGCCCCCACCCACGACGCCCCGCCCATCCGCCTGCGCAAGATCCGCTTCGGCGACCCGCTGCGCTGGCTGGCGCGCGGCCTGAACGACTACCTTGCCCACCCCGCCATCAGCCTGTTCTTCGGCGTCTGCTTCATGGCGATGGGCTGGACGCTGATGAAGGTCTACGAGAACGCGCCCGCCTACACGCTGGCGATGTCGGCCGGCTTCCTGCTGCTGGGGCCGTTTCTCTGCATGGGGCTGTACCAGATGTCGATGCGGCTGGAGCGCGGCCTCGTGCCCGACTTCGGCGATTCGCTGACCGCCTGGGACGAGCGCATCGGCCAGATGGCCATCTTCGGCTTCGTGCTGCTGGTGCTGGAGATGCTCTGGGGCCGGGCCACGATGGTGATCTTCGCCGTCAGCTTCGACGGCATGCCCGACCTGAAGGGCTCGCTGCTGACGCTGCTCGACCCGGAAAACATCGGCTTCATCACCGCCTACCTCGCCGCGAGCGTCCTCTTCGGCGGGCTGATCTTCTCGATCAGCGTGGTGAGCATCCCGATGATGCTCGACCGCCAGGTGGACGCCATCACCGCCGGGCTGACCAGCCTGCGGCTGGTGCTGAACCAGCCGGGCGTGATGGTGTGGTGGGCGGTGCTGATCACCGTGCTGATGGTGCTGGCGATGCTGCCGTGGTTCCTCGGACTGCTGTTCATCGGGCCGGTGGTGGGGCACGCGAGCTGGCACGCCTACCGGGCCACCGTCATCGACGAAGGCAGCGACGAGGTCGACACCTCGGCCTGAACTACAGCGTCAGGATCGTGCAGCCGGTGGTGGCGCGCGCTTCCAGGTCGCGGTGGGCCTGGGCGACCTGTTCGAGCGGATAGCGCTGCGCGATCGGGATCGTCACCGCGCCGGAGCTGACCATCGCGAACAGCTCCTCGGCCAGGGCCTGGCAGCCTTCGCGGGTGGCGATGTGCGTGAACAGCGTCGGGCGCGTGACGTACAGCGAGCCCTTGGCACCCAGCACGCCGAGGTTCACCGGCGGGATCGGGCCGGACGCGTTGCCGTAGGTGGCGAGCAGGCCAAAGGGCGCCAGGCAGTCCAGCGAGCCCTCGAAGGTGTCCTTGCCGATCGAGTCGTAGACCACCTTCACGCCGCGGCCTTCGGTGATCTCGCGCACGCGGGCGGTGAAGTTCTCGCTGCGGTAGTTGATGGCGTGGGTGGCGCCGTGCTGCAGCGCGAGCAGGCACTTGTCCGGGCTGCCGGCGGTGGCGATCAGGTTCAGCCCCATCGCGCGCGCCCACTGGCAGGCGATCAGGCCGACCCCGCCCGCTGCCGCGTGGAAGAGCACGAAGTCACCGGCTTGCAGGCCCCCTTGCGGCTGGGTGCGGTGCAGCAGGTAGGCGGCGGTCATGCCCTTGAGCATCATCGCGGCGCCGGTCTCGAAGTCGATGCCGTCCGGCAGTTCCACGACGCACTTTGCCGGCATCACCCGCACCTCGCAGTAGCTGCCCGGCGGCTGGCTGGCGTAGGCGACGCGGTCGCCGGCCTGCAGGTGCGTGACGCCCTCGCCCACCGACTCGACCACGCCGGCGGCTTCCATGCCCAGCGCCAGCGGCAGCGCATTGGGGTAGAGGCCGGTGCGCTGGTAGACGTCGATGAAGTTCAGGCCGATGGCATGGTGGCGGATGCGCACCTCGCCCGGGCCGGGTTCGCCGACGGGCAAATCGACGAGCTGCATCACGTCGGGGCCGCCGAAGGCGGCGATCTGGATGGCGCGGGGCATGGGAGTCTCCTGTCTGTCCGGTAGGGAATGCAGAGCTTACGGGATCCGCCCGGCCAAGGTGACCTTGGTCATGGTGTCCGCGGGATTTCGACGACTATCCTCGACCGCATGCCGAACGCCTGCGCAGCCCCCCGCCGTGACGCCCTGCAGCGCCTGCTGCGCATTGCCCTGGTCTGGCCGGCCACGCTGGCCACCGTGACCGGCTGTTCGATGATGCCCGGCGCGCAGAAGAAGGCGAAGGCCGAGGACGCCGCCCCGCGCCAGCCGCTGCTCGCCGGCCTGCTCACCCCCGACCCGACGCTGCTCAACCTGCAGATCTCGACCAGCGCCGACGCCAATCCCGACGCCCGCAAACGCCCCTCGCCGCTGGTGCTGCGGGTCTACGAACTCTCCGGCCACGCCCTGTTCGACACCGCCGACTTCCTCGCCCTGTTCGAGCGCGACCGCGAGACGCTCGGCGCCGAGATGCTGGGCAAGGAGGAATGGGTGATGGCGCCGGGCTCGGTGCGCACGCTGGAGCGCAAGCTCGCCCCCGAGGTGCGCCACCTCGGCATCCTCGCCGGCTACCGCGACCTGGAGCGGGCGCGCTGGCGGCTGGTCGTGCCGGTGAAGCCGCAGGTGCGCAACACGGTGCGCCTGCGTGCCGATGCCCGCGCGCTGGGACTCGAGCCAGCCGAGCCAGCAGGCGCCAACCCCGGATCCGCCCGATGAGCTGGCGCAGCAAGGTCGTGTGGTCGCAGGGCATGTTCCTGCTGCCGCACCACTTCCAGCAGGAAGCGCGCTACGTCGAGCGCCTGGTCGACACCCGCGCGCGCGCCACGCAGCCCTTCGCCTGGGGATTCGGCACGCTGGAGCTGGACGAGGGCCTGCTCGCCCAGGGCAAGCTCGGCATCGCCCGCGCCCTCGGTGTGCTGCCGGACGGCACGCCCTTCTCCATCCCGCAGTTCGACCCGCCCCCGGCCCCGCTCGACATTCCCGTCGATCTGAAGAACGAGCTGGTCCACCTCACGCTCGCGCTGGCCCGCCCGGACGGCCCGGACGAGGTCGACCAGGGCCAGGGCGCCGCACCGGAGCTGGCCCGCTACACCACCCTGACCGAGGCCCTGCGCGACAACACCGACGGCGCGGCCGAACCCGAGGAAGTGCAGACCGGCCAGATCCGCCTGAAGCTGCTGCGCAGCCGCGACCTGACCGGCGCGCACACGGCGATGTCGGTCGCGCTGGTGCAGGACCGCACGCCCGAAGCGCTGGTGCGGCTCGACCGCGGCCACATCCCGCCGGCCTGGACGCTGGACGCCAGCCACCCGCTGCCCGCCGATGCGCGGCTGGTGCACACGCTGGTGCGGCAGCGCGCGCAGGCCATGGCGCGCGACATGGGCCAGCTCAGCCACGGCACGTCGGAGATCTCCGCCTTCCTGATGCTGCAGCTGCTCAACCGCCACGAGCCGCTGTGGCGCCAGATCGCCGAGGCGCCGGTCGTCCACCCGCGGGCCTTGTTCGACCTGGCGCTCTCGCTGGCCGGCGAGCTGGCAACCTTCACGACCACCAGCCGCCGCCCGCCCGACTTCCCGCTCTACCGCCACGACGACCTGCGCGGCTGCTTCGCGCCGGTGTGGGACGCGCTGCGCACGATGCTGGCCTTCGAGCACGAGCGCCTGGCGCAGCAGATCCCGCTCATCGACCGCGGCCACAACGTCCACACCGCCGTCGTCCCCAGCCCCGAGCTGATCCGCAGCGCCGCCTTCGTGCTGGCCGTCAACGCGCAACTGCCGTCCGAGCAACTGCGCCAGCGCTTCCCGGCCCAGAGCAAGGTCGGACCGGCCGAGCGCATCCGCCAGCTGGTCAACAGCAACCTGCCGGGCATGGGCCTGCGCAGCCTGCCGACGGTGCCCCGCGAGCTGCCCTTCCACGCCGGCTTCCACTACTTCGATCTGGAGCGCAGCGGCGAGCTGTGGCAGACCTTTGCCCAGAGCGGCAACCTCGCGCTCTTCATCGCGGGCGAGTTTCCGGGGCTGGAGCTGGAACTGTGGGCGATTCGTTCGCCGAGCTGAACTGAACTGAACTGCGCCGAGCCGAGCACCCACTGGAGGCTGCGATGAGCACCCCGCGATCTGACGACCCGTTTGCCAGCCCCCCGGACGACCGGACCTTCATGATGCCCACGCCGGGCGCCCGCGGGCGGTCCCCTTCAGCCGCCGCCGCGCCGGCCGGTGCGGGTCGCCTGTCGCCCGAAGTGGCCCGCGACCTGCCGCCCCCGGAGACGGGGATGAACCCGCTGCTCGCGCTGGCCAATCCGCTGCTGTGCACGGCGCCCCGCCTGCGCATGACCGCCCACGTCGCCGACCCGCAGGCGCTCAAGGACGGCCTCGCGCAGGCGATCCGCGACTTCGAGCAGCGCGCCCGCGCCCAGGGCCTCGCGCCCGAGCGTGTGCTGGCGGCGCGCTACATCCTCTGCACCGTGCTCGACGAGGCGGCCGCCGGCACGCCCTGGGGCAGCGGCGGCGTCTGGGGCAAGCAGAACCTGCTGGTGACCTTCCACAACGAGGGCTTCGGCGGCGACAAGGTCTTCCAGCTCATGGCCAAGCTGGCGGAAGACCCCGCCACCAACCGCGACCTGCTGGAGACGGTCTACGCCGCGCTCAACCTCGGCTTCGAGGGCCGCTACCGCGTCATCGAAGGTGGCAAGGCCCAGCTCGAAGCCGTGCGTGACCGGCTGGCGCAAATTCTCCAGACGGCCCGCGGCGACCACGCGCCCGCACTCGCGCAGCACTGGCAGGTGCAGGCCCAGCGCAGCCGCCCGCTGCTGAGCTGGCTGCCGCTGTGGGTCACCGGGGCGCTGGCGATGCTCGCGCTGCTGGCGGTCTACCTCGGGCTGGCGTTCAGCCTGGGCGCCGCCTCCGACCCGGTGTTCGCCCGCATCGTGGCGCTGCGCCCGCCCGCTCCCGCACCGACGCAAGTCGTCGTCGCCGCACCGGCCGCACAGCCGCGGCTCGCCGGCTTCCTGCAGCCAGACATCCAGGCCGAGCTGGTGGCGGTGCGCGATCTGGCCGACCGCAGCGTCGTCGTGCTGCGTGGCGAGGGCCTGTTCGACAGCGGCAGCGCCACGCTCCGCGCCGACCGCGAGGCGCTGATCCGCCGCATCGCCGAGGCGCTGGGCCGCGTGCCCGGCACGGTCATCGTCACCGGCCACACCGACAACGTGCAGAGCCGCTCGCTGCAGTTCCCCTCCAACTGGCACCTCTCCGAAGCCCGCGCCGCCAGCGTGCGCAGCCTGCTGCAGAACGACGGCCTGCCCGCCGCGCGGCTGCAGGCCCGCGGCAAGGGAGAAGCCGAGCCGATCGTCCCCAACGACTCGGCCGCCAAACGCGCCCGCAACCGCCGGGTGGAAATCGAACTGCTGGTCGCCGGCACGAAGGCGGGAGGCTGAGGCCATGAAAAAACTGCTGTCGTGGATCTTCCACCCCTGGCTGCTCGCCGCGCTGGGGCTGCTGGCGCTCGCGGCGCTGGTCTGGTGGGTGGGGCCGCTGGTCGCCATCGCGGGCCGGGAGCCGCTGGCCTCGGAGATGGTGCGGGCGGTGGTGATCGCCGTGCTGGTCGGCGGCTATCTGGCGGTCAAGCTGGTGGCGGCCTGGCAGGCGCGGCGGGCCAACAGCGCAGTGGTCGACCAGCTGCTCAAGCCCGCCCCCGCCAGCGCGCAGGCGCCGCAGGAAGCCGCGGAGATCAAGCTGCTGCGCGAGCGCTTTGCACAGGGAATCCAGACCTTGCGCCAGACCCGCTTCGATGGCGGCACCGCACGCTCCAGCGCCGCCGGCAGCGTGTGGGAGAACCTCTCGGCGCGTGTCTCGAAGCGCTACCTCTACCAGCTGCCCTGGTACATCTTCATCGGTGCACCGGGCTCGGGCAAGACGACCGCGCTGCTCAACGCCGGCCTGCGCTTCCCGCTCGCCGGGCAGCTCGGCCAGACCCAGGCGCGCGGGGTCGCCGGGATCGCCGGCACGCGCAACTGCGACTGGTGGTTCACCGACGAAGCCGTGCTGATCGACACCGCCGGCCGCTACACCACGCAGGACAGCGACCGCGAGGCCGACAAGACCGCCTGGGACGGTTTCATGGGCCTGCTCAAGTCGAGCCGGCCGCGCCAGCCAATCAACGGTGCGCTCGTCACGGTCTCGGTCAGCGACCTGCTCACGCGCAGCGCCGCCGACCGGGCGCGCGAGGCCGGCGCGGTGCGGGCGCGGGTGCAGGAGCTGCACCAGCAGCTCGGCGTGCGCTTTCCCGTCTACCTGCTGGTCACCAAGTGCGACCTGCTGGCCGGCTTCATGGACTACCTCGGCACGCTCGACAAGGAGCAGCGCGCCACCCCCTGGGGCTTCACCTTCCCGATGGATGCCCAGCAGCGCTGCGACCTCTCCGGCTTCCTGACCGAGTTCGACCTGCTGGAGCAGCGCCTGACCGACGGCCTGATCGACCGCCTGCAGCCCGAGCGCGACGTCGGCCGCCGCACCCGCATCTACGCCTTCCCGCAGCAGTTCAATGCGCTGCGGCAGGTGCTCAAGGAGTTCGTCGACGAGGTGTTCGCGCCCTCGACCTTCGAGGAGCACCCGCTGCTGCGCGGCGTCTACTTCATCAGCGGCACGCAGGAGGGCACGCCGCTGGACCGCATGCTCGGCAGCCTGACGCGCCAGCTGCAGATCGACCGCGCCGCCATGCCGCCCAACCAGGCCAGCGGCAAGAGCTTCTTCCTGGAGCGGCTGCTGCGTGAGGTCGTCTTCGCCGAGAGCGCGCTCGGCGGCACCAACCTGAAATGGGAGCGCCGCCGCCACGCGCTCGCATTGGCCGGCTACGTCGGCATCGCGCTGGTGGGCCTGATGGCGGTGGGTCTGTGGACCCGCAGCACCCTGCTCAACCGCGACACCGTCGCCCAGGTCGACCAGCGCACCGAGGCGCTGCGGTTGGCGCTGCAGAGCGACCCGGCGCGGCTGTCGTCGGACGTGCTGGGCCTGCTGCCGCTGCTCGACCAGACCCGGGCGCTGGTCGGCGACACGTCCACGCCGTGGGCGGCCCGCTTCGGGCTGGACCAGCGGCCCAAGCTCGCCGACGCCGGGGCGCAGGCCTACGAGCGCATGCTGGTCGATGCGCTGCTGCCGCGCATCGCGTTGCGGGTCGAGGAACAGATCGCCGGGAGCATGAACAACGCCGACGTGCAGTACGACGCGCTCAAGACCGCCGTGATGCTGCACGAGCCGGCGCACTTCCAGCCCGACTGGATCCGCGCCTACCTGGAGGCCGACTGGGCCGCCAGCCTGCCGCGCGAGGTCACCACCGAGCAGCGCGCCAGCCTGCTCGCCCACCTGGACGCCCTGCTGGCGCGCGGCGCCGTCAGCTCGCCGATCAAGGCCAACGAGACGCTGATCGCCCAGGCCCGCGCCCGGCTGACGCCGACGCCGCTGGCCAACCGCATCTACAACCGGCTGCAGCGCGTGCGGCTGGGCGCGGAGATCCCCGAGTTCACCGCGGTGCGGGCAGGCGGACCCTCGACGCCGCTGGTCTTCACCCGCACCAGCGGCAAGCCGCTGACCGAGGGCGTGCCCGGTTTCTACACCTACGAGGGTTACCACAAGGCCTTCAACGGCGTGGTCTCGGACGCCACGGCCGAACTGGCCGCGGAAGAATCCTGGGTGCTGGGTGTCAAGGACAGCGCGCGCACCGCCACGCTGAAGGATCCGCTGGCCGCCAGCCGGCTGGTGGACGACGTACGGCGCCTTTACCTGAGCGACTACGCCACCCGCTGGAGCGCCTTCATCGACGACCTGCGCATGCTGCCGGCCGACAACCTGTCGAAGGCGGTGCAGATGTCCCGGGTGCTGACCGCGCCGGACTCGCCGCTCAAGCCGCTGCTGCGCGAGATCGTGCGCCACACGACGCTGACGCCCTCGGCCAACCCGAACGCCTCGGTGATCGACCAGGCCGAGAAGCGCCTGAAGACCGCCGTCAAGGAACGGGTGCTCGGCCCGATCCTGGGGGATGCGCAGGCCGCGGCCGTCGCGCGCGGCGACAGTCTGGAGAAGACGCTGGTCGACGACCGCTTCAACGCGCTGCGCCTGCTCGTGACCTCGCCGGACGGCAAGGGCCCGGCGCCGATCGACGGCACCCTCGCGCTGATCAACGACATCTACACCCAGCTCAACGCCACCGAAACCGCGGTGCAAGGCGGCAACGCGCCACCGCCGTCCGACGTGCCGAACCGCGCCAAGGCGGAGGCGGGCCGGCTGCCACCGCCGATGAAGGCGCTGCTGCAGAGCCTGTCGGTCAGCGGTACAAAGGCGGCACTCGACGTGACCCGAAACAACCTGAGCCAGATGGTGAAGTCCGAGATCACCACGTTCTGCCAGAAGGCCACCGCCAACCGCTACCCCTTCGACCGGGGCAGCACCCGCGACGTGACGCAGGACGACTTCGCCCGGCTGTTTGCACCCGGCGGGCTGATGGACGCCTTCGTGCAGAAGAACCTGCTGACCTTCGTGGACACGACGACGCGGCCGTGGAGCTTCCGCAAGGTCGACGGGACGAGCATGGGCAGCGGGCTGAGCGCCGGCGCGCTGCTGCAGTTCCAGCACGCGGCCGAGATCCGCGACGCCTTCTTCCGCGCGGGTGGCACGACGCCCTCGGTGAAGCTCGATTTCAAGCCGATGGAGATGGACGCCACGATCACGCAGTTCCTGCTCGACGTGGATGGCCAGACGGTCAAGTACGCGCACGGCCCGGCCATTCCTGGCACGGTGCAGTGGCCGGGACCGCGTGGCAACGCGCTGGTGCGGGTGGCGCTCAGCCCGGTGGCCGCCACCGGCACCTCGGGGCTGACGACCGAGGGGGCGTGGGCGCTGTTCCGGCTGTTCGACCGGCTGCAACTCACCCCGGGCAACGGCCCGGAACGCTTCACCGCCACCTTCAACCTCGACGGGCGCAAGGCGGTGTTCGAGGTCACCTCCTCCAGCGTGCAGAACCCGCTGCGGCTGGCGGCGCTGCGCAGCTTCTCGTGTCCGACGGGGCTGTGAGCGTGGCGGGCGAGGCGGAGCAGGACGCGCCGCTGGTCTGCGGCTGGTACGGCAAGCTGCCGGCGGTGGGCGACTTCGCCTTGCGGCGCCTGCCGACCCCGATGGTGGAGCGCTGTGACGCCTGGTTGAGCAACGGCCTGGCGGCCAGCCAGCGCGCCCTTGGATCGGATTGGCTGGACCTCTACCTGACCGCGCCGATCTGGCGCTTCGCCTGGTGGCCGGGCATCGCGGGAGAGACGGCCTGGATGGGCGTGCTGATGCCGAGCGTGGACCGGGTCGGGCGCTACTTTCCGCTGCTACTGGCCGCGCCCTGCCCTGCCGGGATCGACTCGGCGGCGGACCGCCCGGCACCGGGCAACGAGGGAACGCTCGACTGGCTGGACCGGCTGGCCGACACCGCCCAGGACTGCCTGCAGCCGGGGGCGTCGCTGGACTCGTTCGAGGCCGCGCTCGCCGCCGATCCGCGGCCGGCGACGGCCAGCCCGCTGTGGTCCGCCGCGCCACCGGGGCACAGCCTGTGGTGGACCGACCGCACGCACCGGCACGACTGGCCCGGCCTACCGGACGGGACGGCGTTCGCCGCGCTGCTGCAAGGCGACGGCTAGCCGCCCCGCGTCAGCCGAGCAGCAGCACCACCGCGCTGTAGTTGTCCTGGTTCGGCAAGCCGGCCTCCACGACCAGGCGGCGCATGCGCTCCAACCAGTCGGCGGCACCGGCCGCATGCTGCCGCGTGCGGGCGATCGCGTCGGGTGTCACCACGTCCCACCAGCCATCGCTGCAGAGCACGAAGGCATCGCCCGCACGCACCGGCAGCGGCGCCGGACACAGGTGGACCTCGATCGGCTCGGCCCCGCCGAGGGCGCACAGCAACTGGTTCTTGCGCGGGTGGTGCTGTGCCGCCTCGGGCGTGAGGAAGCCGGCATCCACCATCTGCTGCACGACGCTGTCGTCGCGGGTCAGCGCCACCGCGACGCCATCGCGCAGCAGGTAGAGCCGGCTATCGCCGACATGGGCCCAGACCGCCTCGCCACGCGCCCGGTCCAGCGCCAGCGCGACCACGGTGGCGTGCATGCGCCAGCGGCCCTGCGCCTGGGACTGCTCGGCATTGAGGCCGGCGTGGGCCTGCTCGATCGCGGAACCGAGCCGGTCTGCCGAGAGGCCTTCCGCCACCGCCGCGCCCTGCTGCATGGCGGCATCGACCGTGGTGACCACCCGCCGCGAGGCCTCGTCGCCCCGGCTGTGGCCGCCGGCGCCGTCGGAGAGCACGGCCCAGGCCAGGTCGCCCGATTGGCCGACCCGCAGGTCGTCCTCGTTGTGGTCGCGTGCGCCGGGATCGACGCAGGTGTGGACATCGAGCTGGAGCATGGTCAGGAACCGCCCGCCAGGCGGTCAGGCTGGGTACCCGGCTGGCGCGAGGCGTCCAGCCGGTCGAGCTGTTCCTCATAGGCCTGCAGGAAGGCCTTGCCGAACAGGGAATGGAAGTCGTCCTTGGCGTCGTCGCTGACGGACTGGAAGTGCTGCAGGTACAGCTCCCACAGCCGCGCCCGGCGGTGCATGGGCAGCACGCTGTCGAACACCGACTGGCGGGTCAGCTTGGCCTCGAGCTGGTCGGGAGCGAAGCGGTCGAGCACGCCGTCGAGCGCGGCGCGCATGCCCGCCATCGTGCCCACGGCGTGGCCGACGAGATCGTCCATCGCCTGGTCGATCGCCTCCGGTCCGGCCAGAAAACCGCGCAGCGGAGGCTGCAGCAGCTGCTCCAGCGCCATGCGGCCGTCGGGCGAGAACTTCAGCGGGTTGTTGTTGCGCGGCTGGATCATCGTGACCTGGGCGTGCAGTTCGGCCTTGGTGGTAGCGCGGGCGGCCACGAGCTGGACCGTGCCGTCCACGCTGCGGCGCAGCATCTGGCCGATCACGCGCATCAGCGCCGGTGTCAGCCCGCCCGGCAGCTGCAGCCCGATGCCGGCGCCCTCGCAGAACGCCGTCCACAGCGGGTCCGCGCCAGACGGCGTCGTGGGCATGGGCGTCGGCATCGGAGCCGACGCCAGCGGCATGGCTGGTGCCACAGGAGCGACAGGAGCCACAGGCGGCACCGGAGCGGTCGGAGCAACCGGGCCCGCCGGCAAGCCCCAGCTCTTCACATCGCCCAGCAGCTGCGTCAGGCCACTGCCGGACGGCGGCGCACTGCGGGCCTGCGGCAGCGGCATGGAACCGTTCAGCTCCGGCGTGCGGTCGGCGCGCGGCGGCGGGGGTGCGGGGTTGGCCGGGGCCACGCGCAGGAAGTCGTCGACAGCGTCGCTGCCCTTGACCGAGGGGCCCAGTCCGAACAGATCGTCCAGCCCCGCCGAGGGCTGCCCGCGACCGGCGCCGAAGCCGCCGCCCGGATCCAGGCCCAGGTCGGTCCCCAGATCGAACCCCGAGGGCAGCGCCACGGGCGCAGGTCCCGGCGCCGCGGACTCGAAGCCCCCCAGGTCGTCGAACGGGGAGCGGGCGGACAGCGCGGCGCTGCCCTTGCCGGGCGTGGGCGGTGCCCACAGCGCGGCAAACGGATCGGAGGCCGTCTCGGGCGCCGGTGGTGGTGCTGGCGTCGGCGCTGGCACGAACGCGGGCGCGGGTGGCGGCGACGTCGTTGGTGGCGGCGATGTCCGCGTGACGTCGGCGACCGATGGCACGGCGGCGGAGGCGGCCGTCACCTGCGAGGTCCGGCTGATGCGCAGCAGGTAGCTGCCGATCTGCAGGTCATCGCCATCCGACAGCAGCACGCTGCGCCCGGACGGCACCGGCCGCCCGTTCACCACGATGGGGTTGGCGTGGCTGACGTTGCGCACCGAATAGCCGCGCTCGTCCCGGCTGACTTCGGCCTGCACGCGCGAGATGTGGCGCTCCGGGTCGGGCAGCATCAGCGTGCAGGTCTCGGCACGGCCGATCGTGCCAACGCGGTCATCGAAGATGCCTGTGATCGGCTGGGTCAGGGGCTGGCCGGCCAGGCTCACGGCCCGTATCAGCAATCGCATTCTTCCTCCGGATCGGGGTCAAGGCGGGAAAGGGCATGCCAGTGTTGACCCGGAACCGTCCAGCGGCAACAAACGAAAGTCATGCTGGCGGCCGCCCATCCCCCCCGAACTGGTGCAAACCAAAGTCACGAGACGTGTCAGGCGTCTGCGGCTATGCTCCGCGGCGCAACGATCCCTTCCCCCAGAGACCCCCAAGACCCCCCAAACCCCCAACACCGAGACGATCCCGTGGAAGATGACGGCACCCTGAGCATCGGCACCCGACTGGGTGAATTCGAGATCCGCGGCCTGGTGGGTATTGGCGGCTTCGGCATCGTCTACCGCGCCTTCGACCACGACCTGGAGCGCGAGGTCGCGATCAAGGAGTACATGCCCGGCCTGCTCGCCTCACGCACCGTCGACGGCCAGGTGCAGGCCCGCGGCCGTACCCACGCCGAGACCTTCGAGGCCGGCCGGCGCAGCTTCATGCTCGAAGCGAAGATGCTGGCGCGCTTCGACCACCCGGCGCTGGTCAAGGTCTTCCGCTTCTGGGAGGGCAATGGCACCGCCTACATGGTCATGCCGCTCTACACCGGCCAGACACTGGCGCAGGTGCTCAAGCAGATGCCGGCGCCGCCCACCGAGATCTGGCTGATGGGGGTGCTGGTCCCGCTGCTGGGGGCCCTGGAGGCGCTGCACAGCCAGCAGATCTTCCACCGCGATGTCTCGCCGGACAACATCCTGCTGCTGCGCAACGGCCGGCCGGTGCTGCTGGACTTCGGTGCCGCGCGGCAGGTCATCAGCGACCGCACGCAGACGCTGACCGCCATCCTCAAGCCCAACTACGCGCCCATCGAGCAGTACGCCGAGGTGCCCAATCTGCGCCAGGGGCCGTGGACCGACCTGTACGCGCTCGGCGCCGTCGTCTACGCCAGCCTGACGGGCAAGCCGCCGACACCGGCCGCCGCCCGCACGGTGCAGGACGATCTGGTGCCGCTGGCCGAGGTGGCCGCGCGCATCGAGGCCGAACACGGGCAGCGCTACAGCGCGGCCTTCCTCGACGCCTGGCAGCAGGCGCTGGCCGTGCGCCCGAACGACCGCCCGCAGAGCGTGCGCGAACTGCTGCAGCGCCTGGGCCTGATGCCCTCGGCCATCGCCGCCGATGACGACGCCACCGTGATCGCCCCGCTCACCCGCGCGCCGGCCCGCCTGCCCGACAACGACCACACCGTCGTCGTCACCGGCCTGCCCGCCCACACCGTCGCACCGCCGCCGCGCACGGGCCTGTCCACGACCACCTCGGTGCCGACCGGCCGCGACATGCGCATGGTCCCGCCGGTGACGCAGGACACCACCCACCGCACGGCACGCGCATCGACCCTCCCACCGCAACCTCCGCCACCGACCGAAGCCAGCGCTCCGTCTGCATCCGCGCCGACCGATGCCCTCGCACCGCTGGAAAAACCGGCCACCGCCTCACACGGACTGATGGCCGTGGCCCTGGCCGCCATCCTGGGCATCGGCGTGCTCGGCTACCTCATGACCCGCCAGCCCTCCGGGCCGGCGACCGGCAGCGCACCCGCACCGTCCGCCGCGCTGGCCGCATCGGCCGCGTTGGCTTCCGCGTCCTCCACAGACACCGTGTCGGCTGCCAGTCGCCCCGCCATGGTCATCATCGACGAAGCGCCCGAGCGGCCGGTGGCCAGCGCGTCGGCCCCGTCCGACCTGCTGGTCGCTGCCAGTGCGCCGGCGCCGGTGGCCTCGGCGCCAGACAAGGCCGCGCTGGCCGCCGCCAAGGCATCGGCCGCAGCGGCCAAGGCTTCTGCGGCGGCGGCCAGGCTCGCCGCCAGGCAGGCGGCCTCGC
This sequence comes from uncultured Sphaerotilus sp., assembly GCF_963924895.1. NCBI lineage: Bacteria > Pseudomonadati > Pseudomonadota > Betaproteobacteria > Burkholderiales > Sphaerotilaceae > Sphaerotilus > uncultured Sphaerotilus sp. Next base: position 57,485 of record NZ_CAWURG010000036.1, on the reverse strand, counting down.
AGGCGACCGCCAATGGCGCGCTGTCGAACCTGCCCCCGACCGGTGCAGGCCCTGCGCCAGCCACGCCCCATGCGCAGGTCGCCACGCCAACGGCAGCCCCGTCGCAGGCGCCCGCCCGCACGCTGGACGACCTGTGCGGCAAGCGGAACTTCCTGGTCCGCGACCTCTGCATCCAGGACGCCTGCCTGACCCCCGAGTTCTCGCGCACCGCCGCCTGCGTCGACCTCCGGCGCAAGGCGGAGGATGAGCGGATCCGCAAGCTCCACACCGACGGCTGACCCGGTCCGACGGGGTTGACGGGTCCGACAGGACTTTGGTCAATCGACAGCCGGGGCGGGGCGGCCTAGATTGGACGGGCTGGCCTCTCCCAGCCAGGAGCCGACCCCATGTCCGAGTCCCCACCCGCCGTCCCGTCCGCACCCGCGCCGCTGCCCGGCGACGACCGGGATGCCACCATCATGGTGCTGCCCGTCCAGCCGCTGGTCCCCGGCGAGTTGCCGGACGACGCATTTGGCAACGCCCTGCCCGCCGGCACGCGCATGGGCGAGTTCGAGCTGCTGTCGATGATCGGCGAAGGCGGCTTCGGCATCGTCTACCTCGCGCAGGACCACTCGCTGCACCGCCAGGTCGCCCTCAAGGAATACATGCCCTCGGCGCTGGCGGCGCGCACCCAGGCGATGACGGTGTCGGTGCGCTCGCGGCGGCACGCGGAGACCTTCGAGGCGGGCCTGCGCAGTTTCATCAACGAAGCGCGGCTGCTGGCGCAGTTCGACCACCCCTCGCTGATCAAGGTCTACCGCTTCTGGGAAGCCAACGGCACGGCCTACATGGTCATGCCCTACTACACCGGCCGGACGCTGTCGGCCACGCTGAAGGCCCTGCCCGCCCCACCCGACGAACTCTGGCTGCGCAGCCTGCTCGCGCCGGTGCTTGATGCACTGGAGGTGATGCACCGCGCCGACACCTACCACCGCGACATCGCCCCGGACAACATCATGGTCCTGGAGAGCGGCCGCCCGGTCATCCTCGACCTCGGCGCGGCCCGGCGGGTGATCGGCGACATGACGCAGGCGCTGACCGTGATCCTGAAGACGGGCTACGCGCCGATCGAGCAGTACGGCGAGATGCCCGGCGTCAAGCAAGGGCCGTGGACCGACCTCTATGCGCTGGGTTCGGTGCTGTACTTCGCCATCACCGGGCAGACGCCACCGCAGTCGATCACGCGGGTGATGACGGACAAGTACCAGCCGCTCGCCGAGGTGGCCGCCGGGCGCTACAGCGCGCCGTTTCTGGAGGCCATCGACGCCTGTCTGGCGGTCCTGCCGCAACACCGGCCGCAGAACATCGCTGCCTTGCGGGCGCTGCTCGCGGCAGAGCCGGCCCCGGTCGCAGCCGCAATGCCGGCCAGGAGCGCCCCCAGCCCAGCCCCGGCGACCGCGCCCGCACCGCCGCCGATGCCGCGCCCGATCCTGCCGGTGCACGCGGGCGCTCCAACCGCCGGTCGCCACCCCGGCGCGTGGATCGCCGGCGGACTCGTCGCCTTGCTCGCGGCCGGTGGCCTGGCCTACACCGTGCTGCGCCCGGCGCCGGTGGCAACCCCCGCTGCCATCACCGGTGAAGCGCCTCCTCCAGCTCCCGTGTCGCCGCCCACGGTGGCACCCGAGCCGGCCCCGGTCGCCACGGCACCGGTGCCCATAACAGCTGAACCACCCGCAGTTCCGACACCAGCCCCCACCCCGCCGACAGTGCCACCCGCCCCGGCCCCCGTTGCCAAGGTGGACCGCCCGGCACCAGCCGCCGCGCCCGCACCCAGACCCACGCCGTCCCCCAGACCAGCCGTTACGCGCGACGAGCGCCCGCGCCCGGCGACTGCCCCCACGGCCGGCGCCGACACCGACGCCAAGCCAGACCTGTCGCCGCAAGGCCAGCCGGATCCACCCGTCTGGGCCTCCGGCGGCCGCCCGCCCAAGGTCGTCCGGGTAGCACCGCCGCAGCCGGACTACGTCACGCAGGTCAAGTGCAACGACCTGCTGCAGAAATCGGCGCTGGGCGATCCCGTGACGGCCGCCGACCGGGACTTCATCCGCAAGGAGTGCCGCTAGCAAGCGGTTGGCATCGTCACGGACTGGGCATGGCCGGCGGTGGACAGCCGGTCAGCAGCATCTCCGCGCGGGTCTGCTCGCGCACCGTGGTCGCCCCCGTCTGCGTGCTGAAGATGCGCCATGCCGCGTTCAGGCTCTTGCAGGCACTGGCCATGTCGCCATGGCGCCGGAAAAAGTGCCCCGTCGTCTTGAACACCTTGCCCAGCGACCAGTCCTCGCCCGGCAGGCCCTTCACATGGGCCGCGATGCCACGGTTGAGGTAACGCAGCGCCATCTCGGGCGAGGCCTCTTTCTGGACCTTCAGGAACTCGCCGATGCGCCAGACGATTTCCACCGTCCGGCAGGGTGGCCCGCCGTTGCTACCATCGAGCACCTCGTCCCAGAGCCGCACCGCCTCGCCCGGATCACCTGGCCGGAACGCCTGCTGCGCCTGCCCCAGGCGGGCGGACTGGCTGACCTCAAGCTGGCACTGTTTCGGCACACCTGCCAGCGCCAGCAGGGGCGAGACCATCACCAGTGTCAACAGCGTCCTGCGCATGACCGCCCTCGCCTACCGGAACACCAGTTGCCGCATCAGCAAGAGGCCGCCATGGGCAGCGTCGGTGCCGACCTCGTCGAGGTAGACACCCGCCTTGTAGTACTGGCCGATGTCGCGCCAGCTCGGGTCGATCGGCATGCCGACCTCGTTGACCCAGACCTTCATGTCGCGCACCGAAATCTGGAGCGTCAACCAGGTCTGCAGCACGGAGAAGGTTTTCAGCACGTAGTTGTCGTAGCCGGTGCGGCTGTCGTCGGCGCTGCGCCGTACCTTGGCGCGCAACTGGTAGCCGCCCGCGGCCAGCGGCTCCACGAGCACCAGAAGCAGTGGCGGCGCGTTGACCAGCGCACCGCTGGCATCGGTGATGCGAAACCCGTGGACCTGCGCGACAACGACGATGCCGCGCAGTGGCGGCAGTTGCGTCAGCATGCACTCGACCGTCATCGCCAAGGGCGAGCCGTCACCGGTGGTCCAGCCGTCATTGGTACCCGCCAGGAGCTGGTGGCGGAACTCGGTGCGCGGGCTGTCGGTCGTGCCGCTCGACAGGGCGCCGGTGACCGGGCACCAGAACGTCACGGCGCTGGCATCGCCGGCGTCGCTGAGAAGAGTGGACCGGAAGAACTCGGATTCGTACCCCCGTGGCTGAGCCGAGGATGGCAGCAGCTCGGTGGCCTTGAGCGTGCGGGCCGGGGTGCCACCGGTGGTGCCGTCGGACTTGACGGGCAGGGTCAGGGTGACGTGGGTGAGGTCGAGGAGGCTGGCGGGTGGTGGCGGTGAGGCGGCCACTGGCGGTGGCGGGTCGACACTGCCACCGCCACAGGCCGGGAGCAGCTAGGTGGAGCCGATGAGCGACAGGATCTGGCGTCGTTGCATGCGATGGCCTTCGGAAGTCACGACGGGGCGTCAGCGCAGGGATGGCGACCGCAGCCAGAGCACGACCAGCACGAACACCAGCGCCACCACCAGCCGCACCTGGGCGGCGATGGTCAGCCTCCGGTGGCGCAGGCTGTCCACCACCGCGAGCAGGAACAGCAGCGCGGCGACGCCGGACAGCACGGTGGGGGCCGACAGGGCGTGCCACATGGCGCTACCCCATCGCTTTCAGCCAGCGCTGCTGGCGCCAGGCGGGGGCGGCGGTGGGGAACAGCGGGGTGCCGGGGGCGAGCATGCAGGCCCACTGGGCGGCGGCGATGCGCTGGCGCTGGTAGCCGTCGCGCAGGACTTTCAGCGCGTGGGCGGGACTTGGCGGCTCGCCGATGAAGAAGCGCTGGCCGGCGGGGAAGCGGTGCTGTTGCGCCTGCCACCACGCCTGGACCTTGTCGGGGTCGGGCCAGGGCAGGCCGTCGTCCTCGTCCATCGCGACGTTGTCGTCCTCGGGGTCGTCGTTGGGGCCGAAGTCGACGCCGGCGGGCGGCTTGCGGTCGAGGTCCAGCCAGGCGAGGTCGGCGCCCGTGATCATCGAGAACGCCTCGCCGGCCAGACGGGTCAGGCGCAGGTCGGTCATCTGGGCGATCAGCCAGGGGATGAGGTGGGGATCGCCGGTGATGCCGCAGCGGCGGAGGAGGCGGCGTCTGGCTTGGGCCGCGGCGGGGGTGTCGGCCTTGGTCAGGGTGACCCAGTGGCGCAGGTGCTGGTGCGCCGTGGGCAGGTCCAGCGCTTTGAGGACAAGCTCGGCGGCTGCATCGCTGGACGGGCCTGTGCCCTCGGCAAGTCCACGTAAAACTGTCAGTGCCACCGGCGATTGACTCCCGAGCAACAAAACTGATCGGGCTGCCCAGAAACGTAGCACACCATTCTTGGACAGGCACCCTGACAACACATGTGGAAGCAAATCAATACGTCCGGCTTCTCCTACCACCCGGAGTGCCTGCGGGAGTAATGTCTCATCGATCGCCGCAAGCGCCTCCACCAACGCACTGCCTGGATCGACACGATGCATCACACAAGCGGCCAAACCGATAGCGCGCTGGTGTACATGCGCTGCACACAGCAAATCTTGGATTACACCCTGCAATACTGGAGCCGAGACCCAACCGAACGCACTCCGGATACCAATATTGGCTTGTGGCTCCACTGCAGCAATGGTGAAGAGGTTACCAAGAAGGGCTGCATCATGAAATTCCAGCGCCATTGTCGTCGACAAGAATATCACCTCCGCCCCGGGATCTTCAAGGGATTCGTTGACAATATCTACCCCCCTGCGCCCAGCAATGAAAAGTCCATCAATGTTAGCAAGAAGGCGATCATCACAGCGCTGAAGATGATGGAGTTGCACATGCGGCGATCTGACAAGCGTTCTACGGACACGGCGCAAATGGCTCGACTCTTCAATATGCTGAGCGACGACAGTCGGCATATAGGGATAGAAAACAGCGTCCATCGGAGCAATGACCTCTATCCGATTTCAGTTTATATTTTGCAATATCACACAACCCTCACCCATTTTTTTCCATCGAAAGACATGATATCAAACTCCCCATTCGACCACATCACATCTTTCGATGAACTTAGTTGATAGCAACTCTTCGGCGGATCGGAACCAAAATCGACTGGCATCAACGATCCGTCCTTGATCCAGTAAACAATATTCATGGATGAAACATAAACACAACCGGAAAACCACTCGATATCCCAGATATCGTCTTCAGTTTCATGCTGCCCGAAAACTGCCCAAGCACTATCTCGACCCCTTATGAGCACCCCCTTGTGACCACCGATATAGACCTGCCCATCACCTGCACATTTTACGCAAGTAAGATTAATGTCTGTTGGCAGATCGCACTCGCTCCAACCCGAACCATCAAAATGCCAGAGACCGCCATGGCGCCCCACCGCGTAAATATCCGAGGAATCAAATCCATCGATCGCCTGTATATTGAATGTTTCAGGCAACCCCTCATCAATGCAAGTCCATCTACCTACGTCATCAAAACGATAGACCAACCCGCGAAGTCCAACTGCATAAGCCCTCCCATCAATTGCTGCAACGGATCGAAAACTTGCAGTTCGCTTTTTCCTGGTCCCAGACTGGGGACTTTGCTTCAAGATGTCGCCACTCTTCATGCCACTGCGTAAAGTCACGGAATAATAGCCTTGTTCAGATATATCAACATAACCAATATCAGGCTTATCTATTACGCACAATGAGTGAGCATTATAATTTCGACTTCCTGCATTAAATTGACCGGCGGCATATCGAAACACAATTGCATGCGGGACGTCATCTTTTTCCTTATTGACATCGCAGGCAATGATGTAACCTGTCCCAGGAATTCGCACAACAGCAGACCTGATAACAAGACCCACCAAAGGTGATTTTGATTGGTGATTTGACATCATTCATATTCCAGTTGAATCGCCCCCAGGGGGATCAGTTACAGATCCAGCCGTCGTAGGGCGAATACTTGAATTTGCAGAAATTCCCATATTTTCATGGCCTTTGCGAAGTTGATCTTCGATACATTTGGCAGGCTTGCAGCCAGTAGTTTCCTCAACGGCCTTGGCACCGACCTTTTCGGCCTCGCTGGCAGTCCAGCGCGCCTTTGAGTCGATTGACTTACCAGTTTCTGAAACACTGTCCGTCACTGACTCATGATTGACGGTGAGATTATTTGTTTCAGTGTGAATATCACCGTGCTTGCCAGTCGAGTGACTATGCCCTTCAGCGCAGATACAAGGTGCGGGGTCCGGGTCATAGCTACCACCAGCAGGCAGCGTGTAAGTGCTCGCACCTCGCAATTTAAACTGAGACTTGGGTACCACATGGTGCGGTGTCTTGCCATCACAACAACCCATGTTGTACGGCGTCAGTACGCATTCGCGAGCTTTCTTGCAGGCTGCATCTGTACACATTGCACTGTTCGTGCCAGCGAGGTTCATCGCCCCGTTTGGATGATTTTTTACGCATCCCTTGCACGCAGTATTGAATTCATTTGCCTGTTTTTTGCACCCTGTCGGAATCTGCGATACATCCATCTCGTCCGTGTAGAGCCATGGGATCGTGTTACCTGGACTTGAGCCGTGGTTGTGCGTAGTCATGTCCATCATCCGCACAACATTCTCCCCCTCCACCTTCACATCCATCGACCACGCCGTGAAGTAAACCTTCCCCGTGATCTTGTGCGTCACAACTCCCTTCATCGGCGCACACCCCGCCTCATCCCCCGTGCTCTTCTTGAAATAACTCTTGTTCTTCAGCATTACCTCTTGCCCGGAAATCTTCACCGTCGTCGAGCCGTCGCTCGTGTCCGAGGCGAAGCCGGTGTTGGGGTACGGAATCGGCACCCCGGGCGGCGTCGCCGGTGACTGCGGCGGGGTCATGCACACGTCGGGAAACGCGCAGATCGACTTGCCATCGGCGGCCTTGCAGGACACCTCCATGCCGTTGGCGTAGACCTGATTGCCCACTTCAGCGCCCCCGCCAGTGCAGCGTCAGCGCCGCGCGCTGGCCAGCGTCGTTACCCATGTGCGCAACGATTGCTGGTCCCTTCGTGTAGCGCTTGCGGCAAGCGGCATCCGCCAGCGCCAGGATCGACACCCCGGCCACGGCGCCCGACTCACCGGTGCATTCGGCGGGATGCCAGAGGTCGAACTCCTCCTTGCGTTGGCGCAGGGTGCGCGACAGCGCCAGCGCCGCCTCCTTGAAGTAGTACTGTTCGCCCGAAAGATCGGTGATGCGGAAGTCCATGTCGTGCATCTGCACCCCCGCATCCGCCAGCGCCGCCTTGACGGCCTGCGACAAGCCATCCGCGCGCAAGGGCTCGTCCGACGTGAGGTGCGCTTTCTCGACCCCGAAGCCCAGTCCAGTGACCAGCAGTTCATCAGCACCCGCCGGCCGACTGACCAGCAGGGCCCCGGCACCCTCCCCCGGCATGAACCCGTTCGAGTTACCGGGCACCAGCAGGCGAGACTCGCGTTCATAGTGACCCAGCGTCGGCCAGGTGAGCAGGCTGTCGGTGGCGGCGATCAGCACCCGCGCCACCCCTTGCTCATGTACCAGGGCTCGCGCTTTCAGCAGCGCCACGGCCACGCTTACCCGGCCATGAGCAACGACAGCCGATTGCGCACGGAACCGCACGCCCAACGCTTCCTGGATCTCGGTGAACAACCGGTCATCCAGCCCGTCCATCCGGCCTGGCCGGTCCGGCTCCGCCATACACAGCAGCAGCGGGATGTCGGCCCATTCCTCGCGGGGCACCTCGTCGAGCGCCTCGTCAATGGCCAGCGCCGCCATCTTGACCAGCTTGGTCAGCCCGCGCCAGGGCTGCGCCAGCGGCACCTGGTGCGCCATGATCCATTCCCCGTGCGAGTCAATGAAGCGCGTCTCGCTCGGGTTGGTCAGCTTGGCGCGGATCGCGGCACAGGCCGCCGGCGCGCTCAGTCCCACCGAGGTCACCAGCCCGGTACGACGGATGGCCAGCGGCATCACGCTCATCCCGGTTGCCCCTCGGGCGCAGCTTCTCGCGGCATGGGCACCATCACCACCGGAATCGGGAAGGCAACCTGCTCGCGCTGCGCCCACCAGTCCCGGCCCTTCTTGCCCACCAGCACCTGCCCGATCTCGAACAGGTTGCGCCGCAACGGCCGGGTGACCCGCCAGGTCATCGTGAAACGCTCGTGGTCGGGCTCGAAGACGATGGTGTCGAGCACCGCGTTGTAGTCCTCGCGCTCACCTTGCTTGGGGAATACATGGACCGGCGCATCGAAGTACGGCAGCACGAAATGCCGCAGCCCATCGGGTGTCAGGTGGCGCATCGCAACCTCGAGCGGTCCGCTGGCATGGCCCATCTGCTGGTCCACGGGCGCCGCCTGGAAATAGCGCTCGTCGAAATCCCTGGGCAGAAATGGAAATACCTCGTCCCGCCAATGCTGGTCATAGGTACCGGCCCACTGTGAACGCGAAGACCATCCCCGCCCCAGTGGACCAAACGCCATCGGGGCATACGCTTCGGTCGGCCACTGGACCGGCTGCCCGATCGCCTCGGTGTTCGGCAGCGGCCGGCCATCCACCCAGTCGGTTTTCAAATGCCGGTGAAAGCCACGACCCACCGGGTTGGCCATGTATGCGTCATGGTCCGCCGGATCCTCGGATGCCTGATCGACGCCCCCGAACGCCACGTCATACGAGATCGGCTGGCGCACGAAGGGCCCCGGATCGGACACCCGGATGCCTGTGAGCCCCGCCTGCCAGACGCGGTCACCAACGACATCGAAACGCTTGAGCATCGGCCCGACGCGCAGGACCACGTCGGTGCGCTCGGTCGGTCGCCCCTGGGGGGCATGGGCGCTGCCGACGAGCAGGATGTCGCAGGCAGGTTTGCGCGGCGCGAAATCGACCTCGTGGACGGGAGCAGACAGTCCCGGCGCCCCAGTGAACGTGTCGGCCATCACCAGCGGCACCTGCGCATCGTGCAGCCGCACCGCCTCGTCGAGTTTCGGCAGCACGAAGGTGCCCTTGATCACCACCACCAGCAGTTCACGCCCGCTCGCCTCCAACCCCATGTTGTAGCCGGCCAGCATGCGGGTGGAATTGATCAGTTCCATGGGAAGCGCCCGTCGCGTCAGTTGATCTGGACCGAGCCGCCCTTGACGCGGTTCACCCCGCTGGACCGGCTGGACACGTAGGTGCCCTGGATCAGCACCTTGCCCGCCTTGGTCAGCGTGATGCTCGCCTGCCCGCAGCGCAGCACCAGTTGCTCACCCGCATTCACCACCAGCCGCTGGCCATCGGCATCGACCTCCACCTGCGCCGGCGGATCAGGCAGCGGCCAGGCACCCGGCCCGCGCAGCACGCCGGTGACGATCGGCCTAGCCACATCGCCGCGCTCGAACACCAGCGTCACCGAGCGCCCGATGTGCGCGCCATGCAGATCGACCGTGGTGCGGGCACGCAGAACGGCATGCGGATCGACTTCCGGCACCAGCACCAGTGCCGTCTCGCTGCTGTCTCCGGTGAGCGCCAGCAACTCGCCCACCCACACACCGTGCAAGGGATGTCCAGGGCTGGCCGTCGCCTTCACCGCCTCGATTTCCAGCGAATCACATGCACTCATGGCGCGTGTCCTGTCTCAATGTCGAATCAGTTCTGAAGAATCTTCGAACCCTTCATCACGATGTCGCTCGACGCCTTGACGTTGACCTTGCCCGAGCCATCGATCGTGATGTCCTTGCCCTTGATCGTGATTGTCCCGTCCTTCTTCATCGTGATGCTGGCGCTGCCGGTCTTGATCGTCACCGAGTCGCCCGCGTCAATGACGAGGTTCTTGCCGACCTTGAGCGCGTCGTCCTCGCCGACGCTCGCGCTGCGGGCCTTGGCAACGCTGGTGCTCTGGGCACCACCCACCGTCACGCTGCGGTCCGCACCGACATTGGTCGACTGCGCCGACCCGACGTCCGTGCTCTGGCTGGCGCCGACGTTGATCGACTGGCTCGCACCGACGGACGTGGACTGACTGGCACCAACCGTCACGCTCTGCATCGCGCCGATGGCCACCACCTGCGCCGCGCCGATCGCGATTTCCTGCGCGGCACCGATCGCAATCGTTTCGTTGATCCCCACGGTGTGCGTGCGTTGCAGCGCGACGGTCGCCGTCTCGCTGGCGCCGACCGTGATCGTGCGGTTCGCGCCGATGGTGATCGTCTCGTTCGCGCCCACCGTCTCGGTGCGGTTGATGCCGATGGCGATGGTTTCGTGGCTGCCGACCTGCTCCCGGCGGTTCACGCCAATGGTGATCGTCTCGTTGTTGCCGACCGTCTCGGTGCGGTCGTGCTTGACCAGCGTCGTCTCGTCGTGGTCGATCGTCTTCTTGCGGTCATGCCCGACCCAGTGCGTCTCGTCGTTCTCGACCTCGATGTCCTGGTTCTTCTCCGCGTGGATCCAGAGCTGCTCGCTGCCCTTCTTGTCTTCGAAGCGGATCGCATTGGCGTTGCCGTAGCCGCCGCCCTTGCTGGAGCGGGTCAGGATCCCCGACTGCGTCATGTTCGCCGGCAGGTCCCACGGCGGCATCTGCTCGGCATTGTAGACCCGGCCGGTGATGAGCGGCTGGTCCGGATCGCCCTCCAGGAAGCTGACCACCACCTCCTGCCCCATGCGCGGGATGTGGACCACGCCGAAGTTCTTGCCCGCCCATGGATGCGACACCCGCATCCAGCACGAGCTTTTCTCGTTCTTCTTGCCGTAGCGGTCCCAGTGGAACTGCACCTTCACCCGGCCATACTTGTCGGTGTAGATCTCCTCGCCACCCGGGCCGACCACCACCGCCGTCTGCGGCCCCTGCACGAAGGGCTTGGGCGTCGTCCGCGGCGGGCGGAACTGCTGGGCGTGCGGGATGGCGCTGAACTCGCTGCGCACCTCGGTGCCACCGGTGCTGCCGGATTCGTAGGCGTCCAGGTGGACATGGGTGCGGGTGCTGACCACCAGATGGTCGGCGTTCTGGTCGTCGCGCGGGTGGCGCTGCAGCGTGAAGCGGCAGCCGTCCTTCAGACCTTGCGCGTTGCTGCCCGCGGTGATGGTGATGTGCCGGACCTGCTGCTCGTCCAGGCGGGTGTCGGCGTACTGCTCGCCCTCGGCGGTCTTGACGTATTCGCCGGGGTAATCGAACTGCTCGTGCGCACCTTGCACATGGCTGCGCGTGTGGGCCTTCTGGGTCAGCAGACTGGCTGAAGGACGCTCGAAGTCGTAGTCGGTCAGCACCACCTTGCCGGTCTGCACGCCGTGCGTGACCTGCCAGTTCCAGACGTGGTCATGGTCCGGCGGCGCCTGCCCGGGCTGGTCGTAGTAGTCGATCTGCTCGGTGCCCGGCGCCGGGTCGTGTGCGCCGGCCGCGTCCACCAGCACCAGGGTGTGGCCGCTGTCGTCGTGGCGGAAGAACCAGTAGATGCCCTCCTGCTCCAGCAGCCGCGCCACGAAGTTGAAGTCGCTCTCGCGGTACTGAACGCAGTAGACCCAGGGCGGATAGCTGCGGTAGAGGTTGAACTCGAACCGGGCGATCGAATGGTCGGCGAACACCTGCTTGACGATGTCCGGCACCGACAGTTCCTGGAAGATCCTGCAGTCGCTGGTGCGCGTCAGGAACCACAGCCAGGGCCGCACCGTCATCGCGTAGCCGTAGTGCTTGCCACTCGGCGCGCCCATGCCGAAGCGGGTGCAGTGGCCGCTGTAGTGGCGCAGGCTGCCGTCGCGCAGCATCATCTCCACGCTCACCACCTGGCCCAGCAGCGCGTCGGGCGACACGTCGGGCTTGTCGCTCAGCAGGTGCAGCTGCATCTCGCCCAGCAGGCTGAGGCCCGCCGTCGCCGTCATCGATTCGAACAGCAGATCCTCGGCAGGCAACGGGCTCTTGAAGACGATCGGGGGTGGGCTTGGCATGGCAGCGTCGTGGCGTCCGGGCCATCGTCTGCCGCTACCGCGGTGCGGTAAAGCGACCAAAGTCACTCGACGGTCAGCGGAGCCCCCAGACACACGGCCAGCCGGGCCGGCGCCACGCAAGTCTGCGCTGGCAAGGTCTCGTAATGCGCAGCCAGCGCTGCAAGGCAATCGGCCTGTGCACGGCCGCGGCGGTAGAGCACGGAAGTCCGTCCGTCCCGGTCCCGCCAGAGCAGGTGCAGCCCGACCGCGTAATGCTGCGTCAGGCTGCCCGCCAGATCGGCGGGGAAGTGGGTGTTCGGTATCGCGCACTGCCCCGGCCCGGGAGCGGGACCGCTGGTACCGACTTGCCGGACGGCCCGCCAATGGGCATCGGCATGCAACAGGTACGTTCGCCCGTCGGGCCAGTTGGGGTAGGCATCCCCGTAGGCCCGCTCGGCGCGGGCATACCGGCCCTCGCGATAGGCGCGGTCACCTTCCCGTTGCAGTTGTCGGGCAGCCTGCCGGTCTTCGCTCGTGGCTTGCCGACGGTGTTCGGCGATCTGCGTGAGCAGGCGACTGGTCTGTTCCGACGGCGGGGCGGGCGCGGGCGCCGGCACCGCACGTGCCAGTGCCAGACCCATGCACCACAGACCTGTCAGTGCGGCGATCAGTGTGGTTCGCATGGTCGTCCTCTTCCTTGCCAGCCTAGCGTACCCGGCCGGGCGTGCCCTGCACGGTGAGGTGCCCCACGCCCAGTCCGTCGGCGCTGCGGTGGCGGAGCAGGGCCTCGTGCACATCGGCCCATCGGGCCAGGTCGAGCACCGTCACACAACCATCGGACACATTGCCGACATGGACGTAGCGGCTGTTGTTGCCAAATCGGATCGGAAACCAGACCTGGTCCGCATGCAGAGACGGCTCGGTCACCCGATAGAAGCGGGTCATGCCCGCCTTGTGGGGGGCATCGGGCAGCAGCACGTCGTAAACCCCCTTCGGGAGCGGAAAGAACCCCGTTCCCCAGACGGAGTTCATCGTCACCGCCACGCTCAGACGCCCGACATCGAGCACTGCAAGTTGCTGGTCCAGCTGCTCGCCCCCCCGGGCCACGGACACCCAGCCCGGCGTGTAGGCCCCGTAGGTGACCGTGATCTGCGCCGGTGTCGGGTCGGGAGCCATCAGCCCGAGATGGCTGCGGGCGTTGGCATCGGTCAGGCTCAGCACCCGGTGGCGGTGCGGCCCGTCCAGCACCTTGAACGTCGTTCGACCCTCCCTGGCATCGATCATCGACACGGCGGTGTACTTGGTCAGGAAGAGGAAGCTCCCGGTCGCCTCGTCACGCGTTCTCAACCAGCCGTCGCTGCCGACCTGGTTGACATACCGCTTCTTCGACCCCGGACGCCCCGCCGTCGGCGATGCCGTGGGCATGCCGGTCGAGGCCGGAGACACGCCGACGATGCGGCCATCGGCCGGGACGCGTCCGGTGGCCATCGTTCAGCCTGCCTCAGGGCTGTCGAAAACGTAGGTGAAGTCCCCGTTCCGGACCTCCAGTCGCACCCGCGCGAGTGCACGTCCTTCGGTCAGTCGCGTCAGGTACTCGACCGAGATCCGCGGCAACACGGTGTTGGTCAGAATCGCGTCGATCACCCGTCCGCCCGACTCGGCCTCGGCACACCGCGAGACCACGAGTTGCACCACGTCGTCGCCGTACTCGAACGGGATGCCGTGGTTCGCCTCGATGCGCTTGCGGATGCGGCCGAGTTGCAGCCGCACGATCTGGCCCATCATCTCGTCGGACAGCGGGTAGTAGGGAATCGTCACCAGCCGCCCCAGCAGCGCCGCGGGGAAGACCTTCAGCAGCGGCTCGCGCAGCGCCTGCGCGATGGCCTCGGGCTCGGGCATCAGGTCCGGGTCCTGGCACAGGCCCATGATCAGATCGCTGCCGACGTTGCTGGTCAGCAGGATGATGGTGTTGCGGAAGTCGATGTCGCGCCCTTCCCCGTCCTCCATCCAGCCCTTGTCGAAGACCTGGAAGAAGAGTTCGTGCACGTCCGGGTGCGCCTTTTCCACCTCGTCGAGCAGCACCACGCTGTACGGCCGCCGCCGCACCGCCTCGGTCAGCACGCCGCCTTCGCCATAGCCGACGTAGCCGGGTGGCGCGCCCTTGAGCGTGGAGACGGTGTGCGCCTCCTGGAATTCGCTCATGTTGATGGTGATGACGTTCTGCTCGCCGCCGTAGAGCGACTCGGCCAGCGCCAGCGCCGTCTCGGTCTTGCCCACGCCCGAGGTGCCGGCGAGCAGGAAGACGCCGATCGGCTTGTTCGGGTTGTCGAGCCGGGCACGCGAGGTCTGGATGCGCCGGGCGATCATCTCCAGCGCGTGCTTCTGGCCGATGACGCGCTGGTTGAGCGTGTCGGCGAGTTCGAGCACCGCCTGCACCTCGTTCTTGACCATGCGCCCGACGGGGATGCCGGTCCAGTCCTGCACCACCGCCGCCACCGCCTGCTCGTCGACGGTCGGCAGGATCAGCGGCGCGTCGCCCTGGTGCGCGGCGAGTTCGGTCTGCAGCGCCTGCAACTCGGCCAGCGCGTCGGCGCGCTCGGCGTCGGTCAGCGGTGCAGGCGGATCGGTCTGCGCATCGCCCGGCTGGGCGCGCAGCCGGGCCCGCAGCACCAGCAGGCGGTCGACCAGCGTCTTCTCGTGGTCGTAGCGGGTCTTCAGCTCGGTCTGCCGGACCTCCTCGGCGGCGATGGCCGCGTCCACCCGCCCCTGCCGGTCCGCCACCACCACCCCGATCGCCGCCTCGCGCGCGATCAAGCCGCGCTCCACCGTCAGCGCCTCCAGCCGCCGCTGGCTGTCCTCCAGCGCGGGCGGCGTCGCGTGCAGGCTCACGGCCACGCGCGCGCACGCCGTGTCGAGCAGGCTCACCGCCTTGTCCGGCAACTGCCGCGCCGGGATGTAGCGGTGCGACAGCCGCACGGCCGCCTCGATCGCCTCGTCGAGCAGCACGACGCGGTGGTGCTTCTCCAGCACGGTCGCCACGCCGCGCAGCATGTGGATGGCCTTGGCCTCGTCCGGCTCGGGCACCTGCACGACCTGGAAGCGCCGGGTCAGCGCGGGGTCCTTCTCGATGTGCTTCTTGTATTCGGCCCAGGTGGTCGCGGCGATGGTGCGCAGCTTGCCGCGGGCCAGGGCGGGTTTCAGCAGATTGGCCGCGTCGCCCGTGCCCGCCGCGCCACCTGCGCCGACCAGCGTGTGGGCCTCGTCGATGAACAGGATGATGGGTTTGGCCGAGGCCTGCACCTCGTCGATCACGCTGCGCAGCCGGCTCTCGAACTCGCCCTTCATGCTGGCGCCGGCCTGCAGCAAGCCGATGTCGAGCACATGCAGTTCCACCTCCTTCAACTGCGGCGGCACATCGCCCTGCACCAGCCGCTGCGCGAAGCCCTCGACCACCGCCGTCTTGCCCACGCCGGCCTCGCCGGTGAGGATCGGGTTGTTCTGGCGGCGGCGCATCAGGATGTCGACGATCTGGCGGATCTCCTCGTCGCGCCCGGTCACCGGGTCCAGCTCGCCCGCGCGCGCTTTCTCGGTCAGGTTGACGGCGTACTTCTTCAGCGCCTCCTGCTTGCCCATCGCGGCCGGAGCGATGGCGCCGCTGGCCTCGCCGGGCGCGGCGTCTGGCGTATCGGCCGACGACAGGGTCTCTTCCGGCGAGCCGGCGGTGATCGCGGCCAGGTCGCGGGCGAGCACATTGGCGTCCACCCGGTCGAACTGCCGGCTGATCAGTTGCAGCCGCTTGAACAGCCGGTCGGTCTTGAGCAGCGCAAACAGCAGGTGGCCGGTGCGCACCTGCTGGGTGCCGAACTTCAGCGTCGCGTAGACCCAGGCGCGCTCGACCGTGTCGGCGATGGCCTCGTTCAGGTCGGAGATGGTGGTGGCGCCGCGTGGCAGACGGTCGAGCGCCGTGGTCAGGTCGGAGGCCAGGCGGGCGGTGTCGAGGCCGAAGTGGCGAATGATGCGGTGCAGGTCGCTGTCGGGGGCGTTGAGGAGCTGGGCCAGCCAGTGCTCCAGCTCGACATAGGGATTGCCCCGCAGCTTGCAGAACACGGTGGCGCCTTCGATGGCCTTGTAGGGCAGCGGATGGAGCTTGCCGAACAGGGCGGCACGGCTGATTTCGGACATGCGGTTCTCCCGTGGATCGTTCAGGGGCGTTCAGGGCGTTCTGGTTTGACGAGCCGGTCAGCCCGGTCGGGATGCGGGCTGCGCCGACCCAGCCAGGTGCTCAGGCCGAGCCGCGTGCGGTGGCCGGCGTGGTGGGTGCCCAGCCGCAATGCGGGCACCTCGGCGCCGCGCAGCACCGGCTGCACATCCCACACCAGCGCGCGCCCGACGAACTGCCGCACCCACTCGCGCAGCGCCAGCAGCGCCGATGCGCCAGGCAGGAAGCGCTCGTAGTCCGCCAGCGAGAGCGGGCCGAGGCGGATGCGGAAGCGGTACTGCCGGTCCCACACCCGGCTGCCAGCGACGACATCGACGCCCAGCCGGTTGCGCTGACCAGCCTCCCAGATCGACACCAGCCGCGTGCGGTCCTCGCGGCGCAGTGCCATCCAGTGGCCGATGTGCGGCTGCACCCGCACCGGCACGCGGAAGTGGCTGGTCAGCAGCTTTTCCAGCCCTTCGGCGTTGCGCGGGCCGCGCATCAGGTGGGCGATGTGGTGGCGGCGGGCGTCGTCGGGCACGAACTCGGCCACCGACGGCCGCGTGGGCGAGCCCAGCCCGATGAAGGCGCCGGACCAGCGCGCGAAGTCGTCGTCCGCCGGCCGGTCGCGCTGGACCACCGGCTGCGCCTGCGCCCAGGCGCGGTAGAACAGCAGCAGCGCCCGGTGGTGGAAGACGTCGGCGAAGCGGGCCAGCGTCGGGTCGCCGTGCTGGCGCAGCCGGTCGCGCACGAACTCGGTCAGGTGCGTCGGCATCGGCCCCATCGGCCCGAACAGCCCGAAAAACCGCACACCCAGCCGCGGCACCGGCCCGGCGCCCGTCTCCAGCGAGGACAGCCCGGCCGGCGCAAAGTCCAGCTCGATGTCCTGCCCCAGGCGCACCGGCTCGACCCCGGGACGCAGCGCCTCGCCCAGCCGCGGCGCCCCCGGGTGCAGCGCCTCCAGCCGGCGCAGCGTGTGGAAAAAATCGTGCGCCCAGGGTGCGCGCTGCAGCGCCTCCCACAGCGCCTGCTGCTGCGCGTCCGCCGGGATCCTGTCCGCGCTCATGTCGGTCTCACAGCAGCGGCGCCACGCCACAGCGCGGCGGCCAGCGCATCAACTCGCCGCGGGTGGTCGAGCGCAGCGTCGTTTCCGTGAAGCTGTTGATGGCGGCGTGGCGGGCGAAAAAGCGCTCCAGCACACTGCCGAAGAGGAAGGCGCTGCCGCCCTGGAAGGCCAGCTCGTCCACCTCCACCGTCACCGCCACCCCGCTGCCAAAGGTCAGCGGCCCGGCAAACGGCAGCCGCCGGGTCACCGCCCGCGCCTCGACCGACAGCAGCCCTTCCACCCAGCGCCGCCAGCCGGTGTCGGCCTCGTTGCCGAACAGCAGCAGCAGGCTGCGCAGCGCTGCCGCGGCGCGGCGCGGATCCTCACCGGCGATCGTCAGGTGGTCCAGGCTCAGCAGGCTGACCAGCGACCAGCCGATGTTGCCGCGTGGCAGCCGTTGCACCGGCCGCGTCGGCCCGCGCAGGGTCTCGACCCGCTGCACCGGACCGGGGGCCTCCAGCGTCCAGCGCCCTGCCCGGCCCGCCGCGTCGCTGCCGCTGGCCACCGCCGTCTGCGCCGCGCCGGGCAGCAGCACCGGCAGATCGCGGTTGGTCACCCAGGCGGTCACGGAGAGCTGGCGCAGGTCCTCGGCACAGGGCGCCTGATGGGCATCGACCAGCGACAGGAAACACTCGGTGCCGACAAAGGCGGTGCGCGGGCCCTGCTGGCGCTGGCGCTCGGACCAGACGCGCGGCTCGCGGCGCACGGTGTAGTAGGCGCTGTGCTGCGCCGCCTCGGTGTGAAAGGCCGCGTAGAGCGGCAGGAAGGTCTGCTGCGCCAGCGCGCCGCTGCCGTGGCCGGTGACGCTGTCGATGGCGTAGACCTCGAAGTCCATCGGCCGCGTCCGGTCGGGCACGACGTGGTGCTCCCAGGTCGCGGGGGTGATGGCGATGCGGTCCAGGCGCTTGCGGAAGAGATTGATGGCGGGGGTGCAGAACAGCGACAGCGCCTCGCGGTCGACCACCGCCTCCAGCGTCGGATCCGCCCGGCCGAACAGGACCACCAGCTCGGCCTCGTGGCCGTTCACCTGCGCCAGCCGCGACTCCAGGTCCTCCAGCGCGAAGCACAGCAGCCGCTGCGGCAGTGCCGCGAACTCCTGCAGCAGCCGGTGGCCGGAGAAGCCGCGCAACGTTTCGGGCAGCAAGGCCTCGTCATCGTCGAAACCAAGTGCGCGCACCGAGGCTGCACCGCGCCATTGCGCCCGCGGATCAACGGACGCGCCGGTCGGCCCCGCGGCGCCCACGACCCAGCTCCCCAGCGCCTGCCCCGTGACCAGCTCGTGCAGCCGCAGCGCCGTCTCGTCGGCCGCGCTCAGGTAGAAGGCCAGCGACGCCAGCGGCAACTGGTTCAGCGCCACGCCATGGCTGCGCAGCCGAATGCGCAGCCCGCCGCGCACCTGCCGCCCGACCGGCAGCCGGTTGACGGGCAGATCAGGCGCATGGGTGAAGTACTGGACCGCGGTGATCTCCAGCGGCCAGAGCGTCACCGCGTGCGCGGTGCGGAATTCGCAGCGGGTGTTCTGGCCGCGCACCGCCTCGCTGTGCAGCGCCGTGCCGCGGGGCACCGTGAAGCCCTTGGTCAGGCCGGGGTCGAGCAGGTCCGGCTGCAGCCGCACGATCGCCATGCTCGGCACGGGCGCCACGAAGTTCGGATACACCGTCTCCAGCAGGTGGCCGACGAGGCGCGGGTACTCGCTGTCGATCTTGAGCTGGATGCGCGCGGCCATGAACGCGAAGCCTTCGAGCAGCCGCTCCACATAGGGATCGGCCACCTCGACGCCGTCCATCGTCAGCCGCCCGGCGATCTTGGGGAACTCGCGCGCGAACTCGGCGCCGACCTCGCGCAGGTGGGCCAGCTCCTCGTTGTAGCGGCGCAGCAGGCCCGGGTCCATCAGGCCCGCCCTCCCGAACCACCGCCGGCGGCGGGCACCGAGGCCAGCACGCTGCGCCCGGTCTCGCGCACCTCGATCTGGCCCGCCTCCAGGTCCAGCCGCGTGCGCAGCAGCAGCTCCAGCGGCACGGGCTGCGCCCACAGGTGGCCGCGGATCTCGAACTCGATGACGTTGTGCGTGTCCAGCACCGAGCTGAATTCGAGCGCCTTCACCGTCAGCGTCGAGGCCAGGATGCGCGGCTCGAAGCGCTGGATGGCCTGGCGCATCATCCGCTCCAGCGTCGGCACGTCCACGCGCGAGGCGAGCTGTCCGGCCATGGGTGGGAGGCCGAAGTTCAGCACCGACTGCGCGGCCTGCGGGTGCTGGCGCGCGTCTTCCGCGGAGATCGGCTGCACGGCGTTGAGCAGCCACGCCAGGTCACGCAGCACGGCGCTGCGCAGCTGGCCCTTGTTCATGACCCGGGCCGCGTCGGCGTCGGACGTCACCGCGCGCTCGTGGTCGATCAGCCGATCCAGCAGGGCCGGTTGCAGCCTGTCCTGGATCTGCGCGGCCATGCTGCTCAGGCCGCCTCGGCCGGCGGGAGATGCAGCACGAGTTCCCGGACGTCGAGCAGGCCCAGCTCCGGCCCGCTGCTGGTCAGCACGCGCTGGCCGGAGCCGCGGTACTGCTCCGGCGCCTGCTCGGGCGCCAGCGCATGCCAGTCGGTGCGGCGCGCCAGCAGCAGCGCGTCGTTGTGCACGGTGTCGACATAGGCGCCGAGGTCGGGGCCGGTGTAGCGGGTCGGGATCAGCGCCACCGACTCGCCGCCGTTGGGCAGGAACAGGTGGGCCGGCATCCACACCAGATCGCGCAGGTCGGCGGGCGGCTCCACCACGATGCGGCTCACCTGCGACAGCGGCAGCCAGCCGTAGCGCCCGCGCAGCACCACCTCCAGCACCGGGCCGAGCCGCGAGTCGGCATCGGCGATCCACTCGAAGGGTGTGCCGTTGAGCGTGCCGGCGGTGGTCGGAGCCTCCTCCAGCGCCTGCCGGCGCAGGGCCGCAGCCGCCGCCACCTCACCCTTGGCCTCGACCGCCAGCGCCTCGGTCAGCAGACCGATCCAGGGTGCCGGCTCGCCGAACACCATCGGCGTGGTGCGCCCGGTCATCACCGCCTGGCGCACCGCCTCGCACTGCAGGGCCTCGCGGTAGGTGCTGACCATCGCCAGCGTGCCGGCGTCCAGTTCGCCGCAGAGCTTGAGCTGGCTCGCCGCCCGTTCCCACTGCTCCAGCACGGCCAGCAACTGGAACAGGAAGGTCCGCAGCCGGACATCGCCGGGCTGCTTGCGCACCTGCTGCTGCAGCGCCATCAAGGTGGCCGACAGTTCGCCCGCGGCGAGCAACTGTTCGGCCGTGGCCGTGGGCGTGGACGAAGAAGTGGGGTGGGTCGTCATGCGGTCATACCCGGTTCGGGTTCAGGAGATTCAGAGGGATCAGGAAATCAGACGTCGTCGTTGAAGACGTAGGCCGCGCCGCGCTGACCGGTGCGCTGCTGCGGGGAATACTCGATCTCGACCTTGGTGAAGGCGATGGACACCCGCTCGAAGACATCGCCGTCCTCGCTGCTGTCGATGTCCACCGCGGTGATGCGGGCGTTCTTCAGGGTCAGGCGCAGGAAGTCCTGCTGGCCCTCCCCCGCCTTGCGCATCATCAGGCTCGCTTCCTTGACCTCGTCGTTGGTGACCAGCGCACTCAGCAGCGCGGTGCTGGCGGTGTCGGTGCCCTTGACGAAGGTGAGGTTCTTGTACGAGCGCCGCGCGGTCGCCTGCACCGAGCCCATCGCCGTCGGCGCCGAGACGCCCCAGGACCAGGAACGCACGGCAATGTCGTCGGCATGGCCGGGCGCCACGCACTCGCCCTTGACCTTGCCGGCGCGCTTGGTCTGGATGTGGAGGTAGCTGTCGGTGCTCACGGTGCAGCCGCGGGACTCAGCGCGTCTCGGTCGTCGCCAGGTTCCAGCCGAACTTCACCTCGCCGCCGAGGGCGCCCTTGTCGTCCTGCGGCTTGTAGGAGAACTCGATGTCCTTGTAGGTCATGGACACCGACTCGGTGATGTCGCCGCCCGAGGAACCCGCCGGGGCGATGTGGTTGATCAGGGCCTCCTTCATCGTGATCTTGAAGAAGTCCTTCTGCCCCTCGCCGGCCTTGCGGGCGACGATGACCACGGTGGCGAAGTGCTTGCCCTGTGCGCAGTGCTTGGCCAGCACCGGCGAGGCCTTGTCGTAGAGGTGGACAAAATTGAAGGGGTGGCCTTCGCCCTTGCCCTTGCCGGAGCCGCCACCGGACAGCGCCGAGCCATTGGCCGCGCCCCAGCTCCAGGACAGCACTTCGATCTGTCCCTTGTGGTCCTTGTGAGTGGCTTCGCCATCGACGCCGTCGAACTTGATGTGTGTATCGATTGCCATGGTGAGAATCCTTTGCGGGGTGGTCTGGGGGGGGGGTGACTACAGATTCAGGCCTGCTTCTGGGACGGCAGCTTGGAGACGAGGCGCAGCGACACCGTCAGCCCTTCGAGCTGGTAGTGCGGGCGCAGGAAAAACTTGGACGAGTAGTAGCCGGGGTTGCCGGGGATTTCCTCGACGACCACCTCGGCGGCGGCCAGCGGCTTCTCGGCCTTGGTGACCTCGGAGGAGTTGGCCGGGTCGCCATCGACGTAGTTCATGATCCAGGCGTTGAGCCACTTGGCCATGTCGTCGCGTTCCTTGAACGACCCCACCTTGTCGCGCACGATGCACTTCAGGTAGTGGGCGAAGCGGCAGGTGGCGAAGAGGTAGGGCAGCCGCGCGGCGAGGTTGGCGTTGGCGGTGGCGTCCGGGTCGTCGTATTCAGCCGGTTTCTGCAGCGACTGCGCGCCGATGAACGCGGCGAAGTCCGAGTTCTTGCGGTGCACCAGCGGCATGAAGCCGTTCTTGGCCAGCTCCGCCTCGCGCCGGTCGCTGATGGCGATCTCGGTCGGGCACTTCATGTCCACGCCGCCATCGTCGGTCGGGAAGGTGTGGGTCGGCAGACCCTCGACCGCGCCGCCCGACTCGATGCCGCGGATGCGCGAACACCAGCCATAGAGCTTGAACGAGCGGTTGATGTTGGTCGCCATCGCGTAGGCGGCGTTGGCCCAGGCGTACTTGCTGTGGTCGGCGCCGGCGGTGTCTTCCTCGAAGTTGAAGTCTTCGACCGGGTTGGTTTTTGCGCCGTAGGGCTGGCGGGCCAGGAAGCGCGGCATGGCCAGACCGATGTAGCGGGCGTCGTCGGACTCCCGCAGCGAGCGCCACGCGGCGTACTGCGGCGTCGTGAAGATCTTGGTCAGGTCGCGCGGGTTGGCGAGTTCCTGCCAGGACTCCATCTGCATCAGCGCCGGACCGGCGGCCGCGATGAAGGGCGCGTGCGCGGACGCGGCGACCTTGGCCATCTCGCCCAGCAGTTCCACGTCCGGCGGCGTGTGGTCGAAGTAGTAGTCGCCGACGAGGCAGCCGAAGGGCTCGCCACCGAACTGGCCGTACTCCTCCTCGTAGACCTTCTTGAACACCGGGCTCTGGTCCCAGGACGTGCCCTTGTAGCGCTTGAGCGTCTTGTGCAGCTCCTGCTTGGAGATGTTCATGACGCGGATCTTCAGCATCTCGTCGGTTTCGGTGTTGTTGACGAGGTGGTGCAGGCCGCGCCAGGCGCTCTCGAGCTTCTGGAACTCGGCCTGGTGCAGGATCAGGTTGACCTGCTCGCTGAGCTTGGTATCGAGCGCGGCGATCATCGCCTCGATCGAGCGCAGCACGTCGCCGTCGATCAGCGCGGTCTGGGCCAGCGCCTGCTGCGCCAGCGTCTGCACCGCCTGCTCGACGGCCGAGCGCACGTCGTCGCTCTTGGGCTTGAATTCCTTGTCGAGCAGCGCGGCAAAGTCGTTGCCCTGGTATTCCACGCCGGCGAGCGCGGGGGTTTGGGTCTGGGTATCGGTATTGGCCATGTCGGGCAGCTCCTGGGTCAGGCGGTCGGCTTGGCACTGGAGGCCAGTGCCTGCAGCAGCGCCGGGTCCTTGATGACCTGGGCCAGCAGTTCCTCGGCACCGGTCTTGCCGTCCATGTAGGTGATGAGGTTGGAGAGCTGCTGGCGCGCCTGCAGCAGCTGGTTGAGCGCATCGACCTTGCGGGCCACGGCGGCGGGCGAGAAGTCGTCCATCGACTCGAAGGTGATGTCCACCGACAGGTTGCCCTCGCCAGTCAGCGTGTTCGGCACGGCGAAGGCCACCCGCGGCTTCATCGACTTCATGCGGGCGTCGAAGTTGTCCACGTCGATGTCGAGGAACTTGCGCTCGGCCACGGGCGCGAGCGGATCGGCCGGCTTGCCCGAGAGGTCCGACAGCACGCCCATCACGAAGGGCAGCTGCACCTTCTTCTCGGCGCCGTACAACTCGACGTCGTACTCGATCTGCACGCGCGGCGCGCGGTTGCGGGCGATGAATTTCTGACTGCTGGTGGCCATGGAAAACGTCCTCCGGGAGTGGTTCGGATGCTTCGGCGGGTTCAGGAACCGGTGGCCTCGTCGTAGGACAGGCCGGCGATCTTCTCGACGGAGTCCATGCCGTCGGGCGCGAGGTCGCGGATGATCTCGAAGAAGCTCTTGCTCATGAGCCGCTTGGCACGCTGGATGAGCAGTGGCGCGGGGTGGGAGGGCTCGTTGCGCTCGATCCACTCGCACACGCGCTCCAGCATGCGGATCGCGTCGTCGCGGCTGGCGATCTGGCCGGGCACGGCCACCACGCTCCCGGCGACGGGCGCGGCCCCCACCGGCGGGCCAGCGACCATGGATGCGGCGGTGCCCGGCATTCCGGCCGCCGGCGCTGCCGTGGCGCCACCCGCAGCACCCACCGTCTCGGCGATGGCGCGCACCAGCCCGCGCAGCGGCTTGAAGTCGGGGCTGGCGGTGCTGACCCGCTCGCCGAGCAGCGCGTCGAGCCGATCGACCTGCGCGGGCAGGCCGGCGAGCGCCGCCGTGAAGCCGGACTCGGCCGCATCCGCCCCGCGCAGCACGGGCAGCAGCCCGGCGGCGGTGGGCGGTTTCTCGTCCGGTCCGGCCACCGCCTTGCCGCTGGCCAGCTCGACCAGGCGGCCGGTCACCCCGGTACGGTCACCCGGGACGCGCGCGGCACGCACATCGGCCAGCACGGACATCAGGTCATTGAGCGGCGCCAGGGCGTTCATCCGCTCGGTCGGGTCGCCGCCATCGTCGGCGTCGAGCCGCGGCCAGACGTGGTCCCAGTGGCGCTCCAGCAGGCCGGTGACCAGCGCCAGCCCGTCCGGCAGCGCGCCCAGCCCGTGGGTGTGCAGGCTGGCCCGGATCAGGTGCATGGCCACCCGCAGATCCCGGGTCCGGGCGAACAGCGCCAGCGCCAGCGTGCGCATCTGCCCCCAGTCGGGGTCTTCGGCGGGAATGACGGTGTCGCCAAACTGCTGCTCGGGCTTGCCGCGGGCGGCCGTCTCCAGCGACTGGAAGACTTCGTCGTACTCCATGTCCGGCGGGCCACAGGGGGCGTCCGCATCCAGCGGCAGCAGCAGGGCATCGACATCGAAGGAGGACATGGCGGCAGTCGGACATGCAGTCGGAAGCGGTGACCCAGTCTAGGCATCTCCCTCACCGGGAAAATCTGCCGAAAGTCACTTTGCCGGGCGACGCTCAGAGCGACATGCGCCGCAGCACCGACATCAGCTTGCGCGGCTGCACCGGCTTGAACAGCAGCGGCACGCCCCCGGCCATCACGCGGCGCATCTCGTCGGCGGTGGTGTCGCCGGTGATGACCACCGCCGGCACCTCGCTGCCGCAGACCTCGCGGACGCGGGCAATGGCGTCGAGGCCGTCCTCGCCGTCGGCCAGATGCAGGTCGGACAGCACCAGGTCGAGCCCGTCGCCCAGCCGGCGGGCATGGCCGACCGCCTCGTCCACCGTGGCAGCCATGTGCGGCTCGTAGCCCCACTCGGTCAGCACGACGCACAGGCCGTCGCGGATGCTGTCCTCGTCGTCGATGACGAGGATGGTGCGAGCGGCGTAGACCGGCAGCGGCACGGTGTCGGCCGCGGCCGTCACGCGCTCGACCTCGTCGAAGTCGCTGGTGGCCACGCCCAGGCGGAACATGGTGCCGCGCCCGGGACAGGACGCCACGGTCAGCGTGTGCCCCATCAGGCGCACCAGCCGCTTGACGATGGCCAGTCCGAGGCCCAGTCCGCGCTGCCGGCGCCGCGTGCCGTCGCGCACCTGGTAGAACTCGTCGAAGATGCGCGGCAGCTCGTCCGCGCCGATGCCGCTGCCAGTGTCCCAGACCTCGATGCAGATCTGCTGCGACCGGGCCCGGGTACGGGCAACCACCACGAGACCGCCCTCGCGGGTGTGGCGCAGGGCGTTCTGGATCAGGTTGCCGAGCACGCGCTCCAGCAGTTGCGGGTCGCTGCGCACCGACTTGCCGCCCGGCGAGAAGCGCAGGCTCAGCCCCGCCGCCTCGGCCACCCCCGCGAAGTGCAGGTGCAGGCGCCGGAACACGTCGCGCAGCGCGAAGTACTGCAGATTGGCCTCCATCGAGCCGGCGTCCAGGCGCGACATGTCGAGCATGGCGCCGAAGGACTGGTCCAGCGCGTCGATGGAGCGGACCATGTTGCGCACCAGGGCCTCGTCCGGGCCGCCGCGCACGCGCCGCTCCAGCGTCGAGACGAACAGGCCCAGCGCATGCATGGGCTGGCGCAGGTCGTGGCTGGCGGTGGCGACGAAGCGGTTGGCGTCCTGCTGGGCGCGCACGGCGGCATCCCGCTCGCCGGCCAGCGCAGCGCTCAGGTCGTCGGCCGCCAGCCGGGAGCGGGTGGCACGCTGCCAGACCGTGGCCACCTGGCGCTGCAGCCACAGCGCCAGCACGGCCGCGACCAGCAGGGTGACGCCCAGCCGGATTTCCCCCAGCGCGGCACACACCGGCGCCGCCGCCCCCGCACCCCAGGCCCCCATGCGTGCCAGCACCGGCAGCGCGGCCCACACCGCCGCCGCATACAGCGACACCAGCACCAGCACCACCGTCAGCTCTTGCTCGACCCGGGACGCGACGGCGAGGTTGACCGCCAGGTTCAGCGCCGGTGTCAGCAGCGCCAGCGCCATCATGCGCAGCCAGGTCTTGCGGTCGCGGCGCAGCGTCGTGCGGCGCTGCACCGCGTCGGCCAGCAGGCGGCGCTGCACCTGCTGGCACACCAGCAGCCACACCAGCGTCAGTGCCGCGCAGGCCAGCACCAGCGGCCGCTGCTGCAAGCCCCCCTGCCAGACCGCGAACAGCAGATTCGCGCCAGCCAGCACCAGCAACACCCCCGGCGCACGGTCCACGGCCTCGACGAAGGCCGCGTCCTGCAGGCGCCGCTCGACCGAGCGTCGCTCCTGGACCGGGCGCCCGCCCTCGCCACCCGGTGCCTCCGAGGCCTGCGGCGGCCCCACCACCGTGTAGCGGGTCACACCGACCGGGGCGGTGGCGAGCGCTGGTGGCACCGCTAGCGAAACAGGCTGATCAGGTGCGAGCGCGACTTGACATCGAGCGCCAGCAGCAGCGACGAGACGTAGTTCTTGACCGTCCCCAGCGAGAGACTGGTCGCGGCGCTGATTTCCTGGTTCGTGCAGCCGGACAGCACCAGCTCCAGCACCTCCAGGTGCCGCGGCCCGAGTTCGGCGATGCGGTCGAACACGGCCGAGCCGGGCATGTGCGGAAACATCACTTCGGACAGCGCCCCCGGCCGGCGCAGCATCACACGCTCGTCGACCGGCAGCAGTGCGCCGAGCGCGGCGGCCAGATCATCGGCTGCACCGTTCTTGCGGATGTAGCCGCGTGCGCCCAGGGCGCGGGCCTGGCGGATGACAAATTCGTCCTGCGTGCCGCTGAAGACCACGACCTGGGCGGCCGGAAAGGCCTCCATGAACTGGCGCAGGCCCTGCAACCCCTTGCAGTCGGCCAGATTGAGGTCGAGCAGCACGGCATCGACATCGCCATGCTGGCGGTAGAGGTCCATGCCATCGCGCAGGTTGTCGGCCTCCAGCCAGTTGACCGGCACCCCATGCAGTTCGGCGCAGCGGGTGCGCACGCCCACACGGATGAACTCGTAGTCATCGATCAGGAGCAGCTTGACGGGATCCGGTGCCCGTTGGTGCATCGGCTCGAGTCCCGACATCACCCGTCCTCGGGCACTTGAGCTGCTGATCATTTCCATCCTGAACTCCCAGTCGTACAGCCATGCACCTATCTGGCGCCTTTGGGCGACACTGTGCACGTTTCATCTTTCCGCCGCATCCTCAATCTTGCGGGCAGGTCGGACAGGAAGATGCAAAGAATCGGTATTTTTTAACTATTGAAGTCGCTATATCCATGCTCCTCACGCCCCGTCTGATCGTGATGCTCGCCATGCCGCCCCTGCTGTGGGCCGGCAACGCGGTGGTCGGCCGCATGACCGTGCCGCATGTGCCGCCGCTGCTGCTGAACGCGATCCGCTGGGGCGTCGTGCTGCTGGTGCTGCTGGTGCTGGGCCAACGGGCCATCGCCACGGCCGAACGGCGCCGCGAAATCCTGGCCCGCTGGCGGCCGCTCGGCTTGATGGGCCTGCTCGGGGTCGGGGCCTACAACGCGCTGCAGTACCTCGCGCTGACCACCTCGACCCCCATCAACGTGACGCTGATCGCCGCCAGCATGCCGCTGTGGATGCTGCTGGTCGGCGCCGTGTTCTATGCCGAACGGCCGCGGGTGCCGCAGATGTCCGGAGCCGCGCTGTCGCTGGTCGGCGTGGCCACGGTGCTGAGCCGCGGGCACCCGTCGGCGCTGGCGGACGTGCAGTTCGTGCGGGGAGACCTGTACATGCTGGCGGCGGCGGCCAGCTGGGCCGGCTACAGCTGGATGCTGGCCCGGCCGCCCGCGTCGATGCGCGGCGAGGCGCGTCCACGGGTCATCGGCGCGGACGGCCAGCGCCGCGTCTGGACCTGGGACGAAGCGCTGTTGGTGCAGGCGCTGTTCGGTGTGGTGTGGGCCGGCGGCGCAGCGGGTCTGGAATCGGTGTTCTCGGTGCGCCAGCCGGAATGGTCACCGGCGGTTGCGGCGGCGGTGCTCTACATCGTTGTCGGCCCCTCGCTGATCGCCTACGCGCTGTGGGGCCGGGCGGTGGCGGCCGTGGGTCCGACCACCGCCGGCATCTTCGCCAACCTCACGCCCCTGTTCGCCGCGCTGCTGTCCACCGCGCTGATCGGCGAGGCGCCGCACGGCTACCACGCGGTGGCGTTTGCGCTGATCGTGGCGGGCATCCTCGTGTCCTCGCGGCGCTGACCGGCGCCCGGTCAGCGCCAGCGCGCCAGCAAGGCCACCCCGGCCAGCACCAGCAGCGTGCCGAGGACGATCCACCCCGTCATCGGCTCCCCCAGCACGAACACGCTCATCACGATCGTGCTCATCGGCCCGACCAGCCCGGTCTGCGCGGCCAGACCCGCGCCCAGCCGCTCGATGCCCAGCATCACGAGGATCACCGGGGCGAAGGTGCAGGCCGTGGCGTTGAGCAGCGACAGCCACAGCACGGGCGTCGCGACCTCGAACACGGACGCCACCGGCCGCAGCACCACGAACTGCCCGATGCACAGCAGGCAGGCCACCGTGGTCGCCAGTCCGGTCAGCCGCAGCGCACCGAGGCGGTTGACCTCCTGCCCGCTCTGCACCAGGTAAATGGCATAGCTCAGCGCACTGCCAAAGACCAGCGCTGCGCCCAGCCCGACATGGGGACCGAGATCCGTCATCTCGCGCCCGAAGACCACCAGCACGCCGGCGTAACTCACGCCCAGCGCAATCATCTGCTGGCGCGTGACCCGCTTGCCGTGCAGCACCACGCCGAGGAAGAGCACCAGCGTCGGGTTGAGGTAGAGGATCAGCCGCTCCAGGCTGGCGCTGATGTAGGCCAGCCCGGCGAAGTCGAGGAAGCTCGCCAGGTAATAGCCCGAGAAGCCCAGGCCGACCACCGCCACGAGGTCGCGCCGCGTCAGGGCGGGCTTGCCGCGGCTGGACCACCACGCCAGCGCCACGAACAGCGGCAGCGCGAACAGCATGCGCAGCATCAGCAGCGTGACCGCATCGACCCCGTGCCGATAGGCCAGCTTGACGATGATCGCCTTGCCCGAAAAAGCAATCGACCCGGCCAGCGCGAACGCCAGACCGGGCCAGAGCTTCGGGCGGACAGGAGCCGCCGCGGAGGTCAGAGCTTCTGTGCCTGCATGAAGTCGTCGAAACCGGCTTCGGCGAAGCGGAACCACAGGTTCTGGTCGGCACGGAACCTGGACAAATCAGCGTAGACCTTCTTCCAGTGCGGGTTCTTGTCGCTCAGTTCCGCATACATCGCGATCGATTCCTTGAACGCCAGCTCCATCACATCCTTCGGGAAGCGGAACAGCTTGGTGCCACCGGACACCAGCGTCTTCAGTGCCGCCGGGTTGCGGCCGTCGTACTTGGCCTGCATGTCGACGTGGGCGTAGGCCGCCGCGGCTTCGACGATGGCCTTGTACTCGGGGGTCAGCGCATCGAAGGCCTTCTGGTTGATGAAGAAGTCGAGCTGCGGGCCGCCTTCCCACCAGCCCGGGTAGGCGTAGTTCGGGGCGACCTTGTTGAAGCCGAGCTTCAGGTCATCGTAGGGGCCGACCCACTCGGCGGCGTCGATGGTGCCTTTTTCCAGCGCCTGGTAGATCTCGCCGCCGGGGATGTTCTGCGGCACGCCGCCCATGCGCTCGATCACCTTGCCGCCGAAGCCGCCGATGCGGAACTTCAGGCCCTTGATGTCGGCCAGCGAGGTCACCGGCTTGCGGAACCAGCCACCCATCTGCGCACCCGTGTTGCCACCGGGGAAGTTGATGATGTTGTAGGTCTTGTAGAACTCGCGCATCAGCTTCAGGCCGTTGCCCTCGAACATCCACGCCGTCATCTGGCGGCTGTTCAGACCGAAGGGAATGGAGCAGCCCAGCGCGAAGGTCTCGTCCTTGCCGAAGAAATAGTAGGGCGCGGTGTGGGCCATCTCGACGGTGCCGTTCTGCACGCCGTCCACGACGCCAAACGCCGGCATCAGCTCGCCAGCCGGGTGGGTCGAGATCTGGAACTTGCCGCCCGTCATCGCGCTGACCTGCCTGGCGAACTCCTCCGCAGCGCCAAAGATGGTGTCGAGCGACTTCGGGAAGCTCGACGCCATGCGCCAGCGGATGGCGGCCTGGGCATGGACGATGGCAGGCGCAGCGCCCGCAGCGAGCACGCCGGCCAGGCCGGTTTGGCGGATGAAATTGCGACGTTCCATGCAGAGGCTCCTTGAAATGGGGGATGTCGGTTCAGTGCCGGCGATTCTAGAAAGCCGATTCCGGCAAAGCCACAAGGGTTACCCCTGCGCAATAGTACGTAGGGGCGACGAGACGCCCAGCCGCGCACTCCACTCGTGCATCTGGCGCGCCAGCTGCGGCTCGACCGGAATGCCGGTGCGGCGGCGCTCGGCGGCACAGTCGTGCTCCGGGTCGCCGGGCATCCGGGGCGATCCGGGCTCGGCCGCCAGCGTGCGCGCCATCTGCTCGACGACGGTGGCCAGCACCGGCCCGCCCGCAAAACGCATCGGGTCGATGACGAGGAAAAACGCTCCGATGCGGCGCGGTGCGTCCAGGTCACCGAACATCGGCGGGATGTTCGGCCCGAAGGGATTGCCGTGCAGCGGGCCACTGAGCAGATCCACCATCAGCGCCAGCGCGTAGCCCTTGTGGCCGTAGTCGCTGCCGCCCAGCGGGGTGACGGCGATGGCGGCGTCCGGATCAGTGGTCGGCTGGCCCTGCGCGTCGATGGCGATGTCCGGCGGCAGCGTGTGGCCCTCGCGGCGCGCGTTCATCACGCGGTTCCACGGGATCGAGGTCGTCGCCATGTCCAGGCAGACCGGCTCGCCGCCCGCGCGCGGGAAGGCGATGGCGATGGGATTGGTGCCGAAGAACGGGCGCTGGCCGCCATGCGGGGCGGCGATGCTGTCGGCGTGGGTGAAGGCGAGTCCGATCAGGCCCGCGCGCGCCGCCTCGCGGGCGTAGAGGCCGACCGCGCCACAGTGCGACGAGTCGCGCACGCCCACCGCCGCGATGCCGGTTTCACGGGCGATGTCCATGGCCAGCCGGTTGGCGAAATGCGCCACCAGAATGCCCTGCCCCTGGTCGCCATCGACCTGCGCGGTGGAGGCGCCCGTGCGCTCGATGCGCAGCACCGGCCGTGCCCGGATCGAGCCGCGCGAGATCCGCTCGAAGTAGTGCGGCAGCCGGGCGATGCCGTGGGTATCGACGCCCCACAGGCTGGTCTGCACGAGGCTGTCGGCGAGTTGCCGGGCGTCGGGTGGTCGCAGGTCGAGCGCCTGCAGGCACTGCACCGCCCACGCGGTGAGGTCTTCGGCGGGCACGCACACGCTGCCCTCGGCGATCGGTTGTGCCATCAGGAATCCTTGTTCACGTCGCGGGTCTTCGTTTTCACATCACCGCGCCGAGTTGCCACGGCACGAATTCGTTCTGGCCGTAGCCGTGTTGTTCGCTCTTGGTGGCGCGGCCCGAGGCGGCGTCCAGCATGAGACGGAAGATGCGCTCGCCGGCTGCGTCCACCGACTCGGTGCCATCGATCACCGTGCCGCAGTTCAGGTCGATGTCGTCGGCCTGGCGGTTCCACAGCGCGGTGTTGGTCGAGAACTTCAGCGACGGCGACGGCGCGCAGCCATAGGCCGAGCCGCGCCCGGTCGTGAAGCAGATCAGGTTGGCGCCGCCCGCGACCTGCCCCGTCGCCGAGACCGGGTCGTAGCCGGGGGTGTCCATGAAGACGAGGCCCTGCGCGGTGACCGGCTGCGCAAACTCGACCACATCGACGAGGTTGGTCGTGCCGCTCTTGGCGATGGCGCCGAGGCTTTTTTCGAGGATCGTCGTCAGCCCGCCCGCCTTGTTGCCGGCAGAGGGGTTGTTGTCCATGCGCATGGCGTGGCGCGCGGTGTAGGACTCCCACCACGCGATGCGGGCACGCAGCTTGTCTGCGACCTCGACGCTGACGGCGCGGCGCGTCAGCAGGTGCTCGCCACCGTAGATCTCGGGCGTTTCCGACAGGATCGCCGTGCCGCCATGCCGCACCAGCCGATCGACTGCCGCGCCGAGCGCCGGATTCGCGCTCAGGCCGGAATAGCCGTCCGAGCCGCCGCACTGCAAGCCGACGACCAGATGCCGCGCCGGCACGGGCTGGCGCGCCACGCGGTTCGCCTCAGACAGCATCTGGCGGATCAGCGCGACGCCACGCGCCACGGTCTGCGCCGTGCCGCCGGAATCCTGGATGCTGAAGGTGACGAGCCGGGCGCCTTCCTGCAAGCCTTCCTGCGCGATCAGCCCCTGGATCTGGTTCGTCTCGCAGCCGAGGCCCACCACCAGCACCGCCGCGAAGTTCGGGTGCCGTGCATAGCCGCCCAGCGTGCGGCGCAGCACGCGCAGCTCCTCGCCGTCGCTGGCCGTCGCGCAGCCCATGCCGTGCGTCAGCGCGACGATGCCGTCCACGTTCGGAAACGCCGCCAGCGCCTCGGGCCGGACATCGCGGCGGAACTGGTCCGCGATGGCGCGCGCCACGGTCGCCGAGCAGTTCACCGAGGTCAGCACGCCGATGTAGTTGCGCGTCGCCACCCGGCCGTCCACCCGGACGATGCCGTCGAAGGTCGCCGGCTCGGCCTCGAACGCGGTCGGCACCGCGTCCACCCCGTCCGCGTGTTCGCGGGCAAAGTCGCTGAAGGCGAGGTTGTGGGTGTGGACATGCTGGCCCGGCGCGATCGGCTGGGTCGCCGTGCCGATGACCTGCCCGTAGCGGCGCACCGGCTCGCCCGCCGCGATGGCGCGGGTGGCGACCTTGTGACCGGGCGGGACCAGCCCGGAGACGGTCACGCCCTCGCCGGCCAGCACGGTGCCGCCCAGCAGCTGCGTGCGGGCGATGACGACGTTGTCGGTCGGATGGATGCGGATGAAGGGTGCGGACATGTCGGGACGTCGAAGGCGGTTGAGTTCAGGTTCAGGGCCAGCTCAGGCAACGCATGCGCGTCGCCAGCTCCACAGGCAAGGGATCCGCGCCGGGCGCCGGGGCGAGTTGCCCGAGCAGGAAATCGATGTCGTGCCCGCTCAGCCGCCGCTCGTGGCCCACCTTGGGATCGATGATGCTCACGCCCCCGAGCGAAGGCCCCTTGCGCGGAGGTGCAAACGCATTGGGGAGGTCTTCGTCCAGCGAGGCGCCGATCAGCACGACCATGTGCGCACTCGGCGTGCCGTCGTTCAGACGTCCGGTGTTGATCAGCCAAGGCCGGTGTGTCAGTCGCAGCAGCGGCACCCAGAAATACGCCCCACCCGCGCTGCCCATCGCCACGCGCATGTGGAGGGCCGAGTCCATCGGTCGCATGCCCAGCGTGTGGCAGAAGAACGGGTTGACCTGTGGCTGCGCCAACCCGGTGTCCGCTTCGAACACGTCCGTCCAGTGGCGTTCGCGGGTGCGGCTGAGCAGGTCGCTGATCTGCTGTCGCACGGGCAAGGCGTCGGCGATCTGGCCTCGGTTGCGCAGCTTCCACATCATCGTGGCCGCAGTGGCCCAGCAGCCGTTGGGGGTGGGCTGCTTCAGCGGCACCAGACCCGCGCGCACGTCGATCGACCGCTGCGTAGGCTGGTCAAAATCCACCACCCCTGTGGGCCGGCCTTGCCCGAGGTGCGGCTTGATCGGCCCCTCGCCGGCCAGCACGTTGAGCATGCGCAGCGTCTGCCCGCCCGGGTCGATGCGGCCGTCGCGGAAGCGCTGGTCGACGTTGTGCTGCTGGAAATGTTCGATCGCGGCTTGCAGCGGAGCGCTGATCGCGCGGTCGCGGATCGCCGCCGTCAGTGGCGGCGTGGGTCCGCCATCGGCGACGGGCACGCGGTTGAGCAAGGTCTGGATGGTGTCCTGGTCTGCGCGGGCGTTCAGGCCCTGGCGACCGACCGCAGAGTTCAAGGTCTTCATGGCAGCGTCCCCTTGGTGTGAACCTCAATGGTGCGGCGTCGAAAGACCTGCGCCCGTCACGGCCTGGAGGTCGCCGCGCTCAGGCGTCGATCAACGCCGGGTTCCAAGCATGCACCGTCTGCTGCTGCTCGCCCAGCTTGTCGATGCCCAGGCGCATCACGTCGCCCGCCTTCAGGAACACCGGGCTCGGCTTCTGGCCCATGCCGACGCCGGGGGGCGTGCCGGTGGTGATCACGTCGCCGGGGTTGAGCGTCATGAAGCGGCTGAGGTAGCTGACGATCTGCGCGACGTTGAAGATCATGGTCGCGGTGTTGCCGGTCTGCATGCGCTGGCCGTTCACGTCGAGCCACATGCCCAGGTTCTGCACGTCGCCCACCTCGTCGGCCGTCACCAGCCACGGCCCGATCGGCCCGAAGGTGTCGCAGCCCTTGCCCTTGTCCCAGGTGCCGCCGCGCTCCAGCTGGTACTCGCGCTCGGAGACATCGTTGATGAGGCAGTAGCCGGCGACGTGCGCGAGCGCGTCGGCCTCGTCCACGTAACGCGCCCGGGTGCCGATGACCACGCCGAGTTCGACTTCCCAGTCCGACTTCACCGAGCCCTGCGGCAGCACGACGTCGTGGTGGCAGCCGACTGCGCATTCCACCGTCTTCGTGAAGACGATCGGCTCCTTCGGGATCGGCATGTTCGACTCGGCGGCGTGGTCGGCGTAGTTCAGGCCGATGGCGATGAACTTGGTCATGCCCGTCCACGGCACCTGCAACTCGCCCTGCGCGACGATGGGCAGCGCGGACACGTCGACGCTGGCCAGCGCCGCCAGCGACGAGGGCGAGAGCGAGGCCGGCGTGATGTCGCCGATCAGCGCGGAGAGGTCGCGGACCTGGCCGTCGGCGTCGAGCAGACCGGGTTTCGGATTGGCGCGGGGGCCGTGGCGCAGCAGTTTCATGGGAGTCCTTTCAAGCCCCGTCATGCCCGCGAAAGCGGGCACCCACGCAGGGCAGTGACGGGGATTGTGTCGGTGGATCCTCGCATTCGCGAGGATGACGGTAGGTGGGACGGGAGGTGGATCAGTTCGACCAGCCGCCGTCGATGACCTGCGTAGTGCCGGTCGTGAACGACGACTCGTCGCTCGCCAGGTACACCGCCAGCGCCGCGATCTCGTCGACGCGGCCCAGGCGCCCCATCGGCTGGCGGGCGATGAAGGCGGCTTCGACCTGCGCCTGTGTCAGCCCGGTGGCCGACGCCTGTGCGTCGATGCGGTCACGCAGCGAGGGCGACTCGACCGTGCCCGGGCAGATCGCGTTGCAGCGCAGCCCCTTGGTGATGAAATCCGCCGCCACCGCCTTGGTCAGGCCGATCACCGCGGCCTTGGTCGTGCCGTAGACGAAGCGGTTCGGCGCGCCCTTGAGGCTGCCAGCGACTGATGCGACGTTGATGATCGAGCCACCGCCCTTGGCCAGCATGCCGGGGGCGAAGGCGCGGATCGTGCGGAACATCGAGCGCACGTTGAGGTTCATCGCGAAGTCCCACTCGGCCTCGGTGCAGTCGAGCACCGTGCCGGCGTGGACGAAGCCGGCGCCATTGAACAGCACATCGATCGGCCCGTGCTGCGCCGCGGCCGCTTCGATCGCGGCCGGGTCGGTCACGTCGAGCACCTGCACCGTGCAGCCACACTCGGCGGCCAGCGCATCCAGCGCAGCCGCGTTCACGTCGGTGGCGATGATGCGGGCGCCTTCGCGGACGAAGGCGAGCGCGGTGGCGCGGCCGATGCCCTGGCCAGCGGCGGTGATGAGGGCGGTCTTGCCGCGGAGTCGGTTGGACATGGGGAACCTCGGTGCGGGTGAAGCGGAGTCGGTGGGGTGGGGTCAGGTCGGGCGCGGGACCAGCGTCACGCCGGTCAGCTTTTCCTGCGCCTCGATCAGCGAGGGGACAAAGCGGTCGCCATAGCCGAGCACGCAGGCCTGCACCAGCGACTGGTGCACCGCCTGCCCGATCCAGGCGGGCATGCCCAGGCCCTCGGCAAGGTGGCCGTAATAACGAACGTCCTTGCGCGCGTTGTCGAGGCTGAACTTCAGGCCGTCGAGCCGCCCGTCCAGCGCGGGCGCCATCATCTGGATCAGGCCGCAGTTGACCGGCCCGCCCGAGATCACCTCGATCAGCTTCTTCGGCTCGACCCCGGCGCGCGCGGCCACGGCAAGTGCCTCGGCGGTGGCATTGCAGATCGCCTGCGCGACGAAGTTGTTCAGCAGCTTGATGGTGTGGCCCGCACCCGGACCGCCGACGTGGAAGACGTTTTCCGCGAAGCAGCGCAGCACCGGCTCCAGTTGCGCGAACACCGCCGGCTCGGCGCCGACCATCACGTTGAGCGTGCCGGCCTCCGCCTGCACCGGCGAGCGCGCCAGCGGCGCATCGACCAGCACAGCACCAGCCTGCGCCGCCAGCGCCCGCAGGCGGTGTGTCGACGCGGGTTCGCTGGTGGAGCAATCGACGATCAGCAGGCCCGGTCGGGCGCCCGCCAGCAGGCCCGTCTCGCCCTGGAGCACGGCCTCGACCTCGGGCGTGCCGGTGACGCAGAGAAAGACCACCGCGCTGTCGCGGGCCATCTCGGCCAGCGTCGCCGACTCGGTGGCGCCCGCGGCGAGCAGATCCGCCGCAGGTTCGCGGCGCTGGCGCAGCACGAGCCGCAGGGTGTGGCCCTTGGCGAGCAGGTTGCGGGCCATGCCGTGGCCCATCAAACCCGTCGCGCCTACAAATCCGATGTCCATGGCGATCTCCGCAGGGGGTTCAGTGGTTGTCCTTGGGGACGAAGCTGCCGCGCTTGCCGCGCAGGAAATCGAGGTCCGCGCCCTCGTCGGCCTGCAGCACGTGGTCGATGTAGAGCTTCCAGTAGCCGCTGTCCATCGGCGGCACCGGCGGCGCCCAGTCGGCGCGGCGGCGGGCGAGTTCCTCGTCGTCCACATGCAGGTGCAGGCTGCGCGCCGGCACGTCCAGCGTGATCAGGTCACCGTTCTGCACGAGCGCCAGCGTGCCGCCCGCTGCCGCTTCCGGGGCGGTGTGCAGCACGACGGTGCCGTAGGCGGTGCCGCTCATGCGGGCGTCGCTGATGCGGACCATGTCGGTGATGCCCTTGCGCAGCACCTTCGGCGGCAGCGGCATGTTGCCCACCTCGGCCATGCCGGGGTAGCCCTTCGGCCCGCAGTTCTTCAGCACCAGGATGCAGGTCTCGTCGACGTCGAGCGCCTCGTCGTCGATGCGGGCGTGGAAGTCGTTCGAGTCCTCGAACACGACAGCGCGGCCGGTGTGCTGCATCAGCGCCGGGGTCGCCGCACTCGGCTTGATGACCGCCCCGCGCGGCGCGAGGTTGCCGCGCAGCACGGCGATGCCGGCATTGGCCTTGAACGGCGCGTCGAAGGTCTTGATCACGCGCGGGTCGAAGTTCTCGGCATCGGCGATGTTCTCGCCGACCGTGCAGCCGTTCGCGGTGACGATCTCCGTGTGCAGCAGGTGCGCGATTTCCTTCATCACCACCGGCAGGCCGCCCGCGTAGCAGAAGTCTTCCATCAGGTGCTGGCCCGAGGGCTGCAGGTTCAGCAGGCACGGCAGCTCGCTGGCCAGCCGGTCGAAGTCGTCGATCGACAGCGGCACGCCGAGCCGCCCGGCGATGGCGATCAGGTGGATCACCGCGTTCGTGCTGCCGCCGATGGCTGCGAGCGTACGGATCGCGTTCTCGAAGGCTTCACGGGTCAGGATGCTGGAGAGCTTCTGGTCGTCGTGGACCATCTGCACGATGCGCCGCCCGGCCTGCCGCGCCAGCACGTTGCGCCGTCCGTCCACCGCCGGGTACGCCGCATTGCCCGGCAGCCCGACGCCGAGTGCCTCGACCATCGACGCCATCGTGCTCGCCGTGCCCATCGTCATGCAGTGGCCGTGGCTGCGGTGCATGCAGCTCTCGGCCTCGAAGAAGTCCTGCAGCTTGAGCGTACCGGCGCGGACCTGCTCGCTCATGCTCCACACGCCGGTGCCCGAGCCGAGTTCTTGGCCGCGCCACTTGCCGTTGAGCATCGGGCCGCCGGAGACGCCGATGGTCGGCAGGTCGACGCTGCTGGCGCCCATCAGCAGGCTCGGCGTCGTCTTGTCGCAGCCCATCAGCAGCACCACGCCGTCGATCGGGTTGCCGCGGATCGATTCCTCCACGTCCATGCTGGCGAGGTTGCGGTAGAGCATCGCGGTCGGCCGCATCAGCGTCTCGCCGAGCGACATCACCGGGAACTCCAGCGGGAAGCCGCCCGCCTCGTAGACGCCGATCTTGACCTGCTCGGCCAGCGCGCGGAAATGCGAGTTGCAGGGGGTCAGCTCGCTGAAGGTGTTGCAGATGCCGATGACCGGGCGACCGTCGAACTGGTCATGCGGCACGCCCTTGCCCTTGACCCAGCTGCGGTAGGCGAAGCCATCGCGGTCCTGGCGGCCGAACCATTGCTGGCTACGGAGTTCCTCGGGGCGTTTCTTCTTGGGAGTGCTCATCGGCGTGCTCGTTAGTCCCGTGTCGGGCTTGGAAAGTGCGCGTCGATACTATGGTATGACGAATAACGACCGTCCCCGTGGAATCCCTTGGAGCCTGAATTGAGCGAACACACCACCCCGTTGAGCCCCTCTTTCGAAGTCCTGGCCGTGATGCGGATGAGCCCGCTGCTGGAGCCGCTGCTGCGCGCGCAGTTCACGGTGCATGACCGGCTGCACGAGAGCGATCCAGCCGCGTTCGAGGCGGTGGCGCCGCGCATCCGCGGCATCGCGGCGAGCGGCGAGAGCAAGGTCGGCGCCGCGCTGATGGACCGGCTGCCGGCGCTGGAGATCATCTCGGTGATGGGCGTCGGCTATGACGGCATCGACGTGGCAGCGGCGAAGGCG
Organism: uncultured Sphaerotilus sp.; assembly: GCF_963924895.1. Classification (NCBI taxonomy): domain Bacteria; kingdom Pseudomonadati; phylum Pseudomonadota; class Betaproteobacteria; order Burkholderiales; family Sphaerotilaceae; genus Sphaerotilus; species uncultured Sphaerotilus sp. Next base: position 18,346 of record NZ_CAWURG010000036.1, on the reverse strand, counting down.
CGGGGTGTCGTCGTGACGCACACGCCGGACGTGCTGAACGACGACGTGGCGGATCTGGCGATGGCGCTGATGCTGGCGGGTTCGCGGCAGATCGTCGCGGCGGACCGCTACATCCGCGACGGGCACTGGTCCGGCGGGCCGATGCCGCTGGCGCGCAAGCTGTCCGGGTCGCGGCTGGGGGTGGTCGGCATGGGCCGGATCGGGCAGGCGATCGCGCGGCGTGCGCAGGCGTTCGACATGCCGGTGGCGTACCACACGCGCCAGCCGAAGCCCGGCCTGCCCTATCCCTACATCGCGTCACTGGTCGATCTGGCCGCACGCAGCGACGTGCTGGTGGTCATCACCCCGGGCGGCGCGGCCACGCGGCACCTCGTCAACGCCGAAGTACTCGCCGCGCTCGGGCCGCAGGGGTTGCTGGTGAATGTGGCGCGGGGGTCGGTGGTCGATGAAACGGCGCTGATCGAGGCGCTCGAATCCGGGGCGCTGGGCGGGGCAGCGCTGGATGTGTTCGCGGATGAGCCGAATGTGCCGGAGCGGCTGCGGGCGCTGCCGCAGGTGGTGTTGACGCCGCACATTGGCAGTGCGACGAACTCGACGCGGGGGGCGATGGCAGGGTTGGCGGTGGAGAATCTGAGGGCGAAGGCGGCGGGGGAAGCGGTGTTGACGGCGGTGCCGGAGTGTCGGTGAGGCGAAAACCCAAGCAGCAGCGTACTCGTCGTCCCGAGTTGTTCGTCAAGCGGGTTTATGAACAGTCGGGGCTCGACATTGGAGTGCGCCCATGAACACCATGCAACACAAAGGCTATACCGCCCGCATCGACTACGACGAACGGGACAATATCCTCGTCGGCCGGGTGCTCGGTATCCGCGCCATCATCAGTTTCCACGGAGAAACCGTCTCGGAAGTACGCCGCGAGTTCGAGGCCGCCATTGAGGACTTCCTGAACGACTGTCAGGCACAGGGCATCAAGCCAGAAAAACCAGCGTCCGGAAAACTCATGCTGCGCGTGCCGCCGCAAGTCCACGGCGCCGCACTCGTGGCAGCGGAAGCGGCAGGAAAAAGCCTCAACCAGTGGGCAACGGAAGTCATCCAGATGGCCGCGCAGCCTCATTGAGAACAAGCTGAGGCGTTCAGGCGCACAGAGAGCGGCGTCAACCAACAAGGCAACGGTATGCAACCCCAGCCGATCCAAAGCGAAGCAGATCTTCAGGAAGCCTTCAAACAACTGGAAGCCATCTTCCGGGCTGAAGAAGGAACCCCGGAATTCGCAGAAATGCAGGCGCTGGTCACGCGGATAGAGGTTTACGAGCGAGCGCACCACCCCGTAGAAACCAAGCACCGCAAGCCTGCTTGAGGCCAACCAGTAAATTGAAACTGAGACTGCCGTTCAAGTCGCCGCCAGCACCCTCAGATGCCCAGCCGCCGCATAGGCCAGCAGCTTTCCATCCGCGGTGACCAACGTGGCGTCCAAGTGGCGGGCCGTCGCGGCGATCAGCCTGTCAGCCGGATCCCCATGTAATTCACCCGGTAGCCGCGTGCTGGCAATCGCGATGGACGGCAGCAGCGGTACAAGATGCACTGCTGGCAGGGCCAGTACCTCGTCAATCCACTGTTGCACGTCCTGACCAAACCCGAGTCGGCCTTTCGCAACGAGCATCCCGATTTCCCACGGCGTGATGGCGCTGATGCAGACGCGAGACGCCGCACCAATCGTTTCACGAGCCGAAATCGACAAGCGCAGATCGCCTTCCAGCAGCCAGACCAGCACATGCGTGTCGAGAACGACCACATCGGTCGTCACGCGTCGGCCTCCCAAGCTTCGCCAACCGGCGCCACCAGATCCTGCTGAATCGTCACGCGCCCCCGCATCGCACCAAACAGCGCCACCGGCGCCGCGTCACGGATCGGCACCAGCCGTGCCACAGGACGCCCGCGCCGCGTGATGACCAGCGTCTCGCCTGAATGCTCCACACCGTCGAGCAGTTGGGTACACCGGGCGCGGAACTCCGTCACAGGAACGCTGGCGGGAACAACAGGTGAAGGCACGGCCATCGCAGGCTCCGAATCGGTAGGTGACAGCCGCCCAGTGTAGGCCGATCCTGCCGCTGCCTCATCCCCTTGCGGCGGACCCTTACGGGATTCCCCGTTAACCGCCAGTCATCATTCATCATACGATCGCCGCACCCCCACCGGGACATCAACCGTGACGAACGACACGAGGAGACACGCGATGCAGGCGAAGACATGGATGAGCAGCGCCCTGGCCGCTGCGGCACTGCTGGCGATGGCGCCGGCCCAGGCCGATGAAACCCTCACCGTCTGGTGGGGCAAGGGCTACTACAAGTCCGAAGACGACGCGCTGTACAACGCGATCAAGAAGTTCGAGGCCAAGAACAAGGGCGTCAAGATCGAACTCTCGCTGTACGCGCCGCAGGAAATCATCCCGAAGTCGGTCGCTGCGCTCGACGCCGGCAACCCGCCGGACGTGGCCTATGGCGACGTCTACGACTTCCAGGTCACCGCCAAGTGGGCCTACGACGGCAAGCTCGAAGACGTCTCGTCGATCATCGACCCGCTGCGCGCCAAGTTCGAGCCGCAGGCGCTGTCCACCACCTTCCTGCTGAACAACGCCGAGGGCGGCAAGCGCGCGTACTACGCCTTCCCGATCAAGCAGCAGACGATGCACATCCAGTACTGGAAGGACATGCTGGGCGACGCGGGCTACAAGGAAAGCGACATCCCGACCGGCTGGAAGGACTACTGGAACTTCTGGTGCGAGAAGGTCCAGACCGGCTACCGCCAGAAGACCGGCAAGCGCGCCTTCGGCACCGGTTTCCCGATGGGCGTGGATTCGAGCGACTCGTTCTTCTCGTTCCTGACCTTCATGGACGCGCACAACGTCAAGCTGGTCAACGACTCCGGCAAGCTGCTGGTCGATGACCCGGCCGTGCGCCAGGGCCTGATCAACGCTGTCACCGACTACACCACCGTCTACACCAAGGGCTGCACGCCGCCGTCGGCCACCAACTGGAAAGACCCGGACAACAACGTCGCCTTCCACAACAAGACCATCGCGATGACCCACAACGCGACGATCTCGATCGCGGCGAAGTGGCTCGATGACTCGACCAACGCCACGCTGACCGACGTGCAGCGCGCCGAGGCCAAGAAGAACTACACCGAGCTGATCGCCACCGCCGCCTTCCCGACCAAGCCCGACGGCACGAAGATGCAGTACCGCGCCGCTGTCAAGACGGGCGTGATCTTCAAGGACGCCAAGAACAAGGCGATGGCCAAGAAGTTCGTGGCCTTCCTGCTCGACGAGTCCAACCTGACGCCGTACGTGGAAGGTTCGCTGGGCCGCTGGTTCCCGGTCACCAAGGCGGCGCAGGAAAGCGCGTTCTGGAAGGGTGATCCGCACCGCGTGACGGTCTACAACCAGTTCAAGTCGGGCACGGTGCCGTTCGAGTTCACCAAGAACTACAAGTTCACGATCCTGAACAACGAGAACGTGTGGGCCAAGGCCATGAACCGCGTGCTCAACGAGAAGGTGCCCGTGGACAAGGCCGTGGACGAGATGATCGCCCGCATCAAGACCGTGGCGGGCAACTGAGCAGCCTGACGTGACGACCGCCCTCGCCTCCTCTGCTGCATCCGGGTCCGCCCGAGTGCGACCGGGTCTCAGCACCTGGACCTTGTGGGGCCGCGCCCTGCTGGTGCCCTACGTGCTGGTGTTCCTGGTGTTCGTGCTCTATCCGGTCGGCTACGGGCTCTGGCTCGCCCGCCATCCGTCGAGCTACGAACGCCTGCTCGAAGACCCGATCTTCTACCGCACGGCCATCAACACGCTCATCTTCGTGGTCGTGGCCGTCAACGTGAAGATGGTGGTGGCGATGGGCCTGTCCGGTTTCTTCGTGCAAACGCGCTGGTGGATCAAGATCATCTCGATGGTCTTCATCCTGCCGTGGGCGGTGCCGTCGATTCCGACCATCCTGTCGGTGCGCTTCATGCTCAACCCGGAGTGGGGCGTCATCAACAGCACCATCTTCCGCATGACCGGGCTGGATGGGCCGAACTGGCTGAACGATCCGACGCTCGGCCTCGGCTTCTCGATGCTGATGCACATCTGGAAGTCGCTGCCGTTCTGGACGCTGATCCTGGTGGCGGGCCGGCTGGCGATACCCGGCGAGCAGTACGAGGCGGCGAGCGTGGACGGCGCCACCCGCGGCCAGAAATTCCGCTTCATCACCTGGCCGGCGATGAAGGACCTGTACCTGACCTGCACCATCCTGTCGATGATCTGGACGCTGGGCGACTTCAACAGCGTCTACCTGCTCACCGGCGGCGGGCCGGCCGATCTGACGCACGTGCTGGCGACGCTGGGCATCCGCTACCTGCGGCTGGACCAGATTGATCTCGCGATGGCCTCGCTGGTGGTGGCGCTGCCCCTGGTGCTGCCGCTGGTGTGGGTGATGATGAAGAGGCTCTCCAAATGACCCGCGCACGCTTCACGCTGAAGTCCATCGGCCAGGAAGCCCAGTTGCTGCTGATCGGCATCCCGGTGCTGCTGTGGACGCTGCTGCCGATCTACCACCTGGTGCTGTTCGCGGTCTCGCCGCGCGACAAGGCCACCTCCGGGCGCCTCTGGCCGCAGGACCCGACGCTGTCCAACTTCGACATCGTCTTCAACCAGAAGCACTTCTACCTGCACCACTTCTGGCAGCAGCTCGGCAACTCGCTGTTCATCGCCATCTCGGTCGGCGCGATCACGCTGTTCGTGGCGACCTGCGCGGCATTCTCGATCAGCCGGCTGAAGGTGCGCGGCGGGCGCACGGTGATGAACCTGGCGCTGATGACCTACTTCATCCCGGCCGCTTTTCTGGCCGTGCCGATGTACAAGACCATGTCCACCTACGGCCTGCTGAACAACCGCTGGTCGCTGATCCTGGCGATGGTGACGATCGCCTCGCCCTACTGCATCTGGGTGCTCAAGCAGGCGTCCGACAAGCTGCCGTGGGAGCTGGACGAGGCGGCGCGCATCGACGGGGCCTCGCCGATGCAGTTGTTCCGGCTCGTGTACCTGCCGCTGATGGTGCCGTCGCTGGTCGCTGTCGGGACGTATGCGCTGCTGCTGGCGTGGAACGAATACCTCTACGGCTTCCTGCTGCTGTCCAACGAGGCCGACCTGACACTGTCCGTTGCACTCGGCAACTTCCTTGCCGCGGACGACTCGCCCTGGGAGCTGCTGATGGCCACCGGGCTGGTCTACGCCCTGCCACCCGCAGCGATCTATTACGCCTTCAAGCGCTACATGGTGTCCGGCCTGACGGCTGGCGCCGTGAAAAGTTGAGAACACACCGATGGCCTCCGTCTCCTTTCGCAACGTCCAGAAGACCTACGGCAACAAGGTCAAGGTCATCCACGGCCTGAGCTTCGACATCGCCAACGGCGAGTTCGTCGTGCTCGTCGGCCCCTCGGGCTGCGGCAAGTCCACGCTGCTGCGGATGCTCGCCGGGCTGGAAGAGATCACCGACGGCGAGGTGCTGATCGACCAGACCGTCGTCAACGAGCTGGAGTCCAAGGACCGCGACATCGCGATGGTCTTCCAGAGCTACGCGCTGTACCCGCACATGACCGTCGGCGAGAACATGGGCTTCAGCCTGCGCCTGCGCAATGCGCCGCCCTCCGAGATCGACCGCCGCGTCGCCGATGCAGCCAAGATCCTCAACCTCGACGCGCTGCTCAATCGCCACCCGCGCGAACTCTCCGGCGGCCAGCGCCAGCGGGTCGCGATGGGCCGGGCGATCGTGCGCGATCCGAAGGTCTTCCTGTTCGACGAGCCGCTGTCCAACCTCGACGCCAAGCTGCGCGTGGCCATGCGCGCCGAGATCAAGGCCCTGCACCAGCGCCTGAAGACCACCACCGTCTACGTCACCCACGACCAGATCGAGGCGATGACGATGGCCGACCGCATCGTCGTCATGCACGACGGCATCGTCGAGCAGATCGGCACGCCGCTCGAACTCTTCGACCGGCCGAGCAACCTCTTCGTCGCGCAGTTCATCGGCTCGCCCGCGATGAACGTCTTCAGCGGCACGGCACGCGGGGACACGGTCGACGCGCTCGGTGCCCGCTGGCCGCTGCCACTGGATGCTTCCCGCGCAGCCGACGGCACGGCGGTCCACTACGGCATCCGTCCCACCGATCTGTCGCTGGCGCCGCAGGGCATCGCCGCCCGGGTCATCGTGGTCGAGCCGACCGGCGCGGAAACCGAACTGCTGGTCCAGGTGGGCGATGCCCGGCTGGTGGTCGTCATCCACGACCGCACCGAGGTGCAGCCGGACGACACCGTCTACCTCGCCGTCGACGCGTCCAAGGCCCACGTCTTCGACAGCCGGACCCAGCAGCGCCTGTGAGCCGGCGCCCATGCCCACACCCACGCCCATGAGCGACTCGCCACGTCCTCCGGTCGTCGTCGTGATGGGCGTGAGCGGCTGCGGCAAGTCCACGCTGGGGCAGGCGCTGGCCGAAGCGCTCGGCGTGCCCTACATCGAGGGCGACGACCTGCACCCGCCCCACAACGTGGCGCTCATGGCCGCCGGCACGCCGCTGACCGACGCCGACCGCGCCGGCTGGCTCGACCGCATCGGCGAACGGCTGGCGCAGGCACGCGACACCGGCGCCGTGGTGACCTGCTCGGCGCTGCGGCGCCTCTACCGCGACCGGCTGCGCAGCGCGTCACCCGGCCTGCGCCTGGTCCATCTGCACGGTGACCCGGCCCTGCTCGCCGAGCGCATCGGCCAGCGCACGGGCCACTACATGCCGCCCACCCTGCTGCCCAGCCAGCTCCAGACCCTGGAACCCCCAGACCCGGACGAGGCGGCCACCACGCTCGACATTGCCCAGCCGCCCGACCGCCTTGTCAGGCTTGCGCTGCAGGCGCTGCGCTAGGCTCGCGGCCCATGAGCGCCAACAAGAACATCCTCGGTCACACCCTCGATCAGCTGGGCGAGGCCATCGTCGCCGGCCGCTATCCCCCTGGCAGCGCCATCCCGCCCGAGCCGCTGCTCGGCGAAGAATTCGGCGTCAGCCGCACCGTCGTCCGCGAGGCCATCAAGTCGCTGGTGGCCAAGGGCCTGGTCATCACCGGGCCCAAGGTCGGCACGCGCGTGCTGCCCGCCGAGCAGTGGAACTGGTTTGACCAGTCGGTCGTGCGCTGGCACACCCGGGTCGGCCTGTCGCACGAGTTCCTGCGCGACCTGCAGGAGCTGCGCCGCGTGGTCGAGCCGGCGGCAGTGCGGCTGGCCGCCGAGCGCGCGACCGCGGAAGACCTGGCCGACATCGAGGCCGCCTTTGCCGGCATGAAACACGCCATCGAACACGGCGGCGACTACGTGACGCACGACCTGCGCTTTCACCAGGGCCTGCTGCGCGCCTGCCACAACCGGATGCTGGTGCAGATGAGCAAGGCGCTCGGCGCGCTGCTGCGCACGAGTTTCGAGCTGTCCACCGCCAAGCCGGACGGCCCGGCGCAGGCGCTGCCACTGCACCGCGCCGTGCTCGACGCCGTCATCGCCCACGACGCCGATGGCGCCGAGCGGGCCGCGCTGGTGCTGATCGACGGCGCCTATATCGACCTGCAGGAAGTGCTGGCCTCCCGGCAGGCCCTGCCCTCGCTCATCGCCCAGGCTTCGCCGCTCAAGGCGCCCCGACCTCCCCACCCCGCCACGGTCCATCCATGAAACTGCTCATCACCGGTGCCGCCGGCTTCCTCGGTGCCCGCCTGGCGCGCACGCTGCTGGCCCGCGGCACGCTGGCTGGCCAGCCGATCCGGCAACTGGTGCTCACGGACCTCGTCGAGCCACCCGCGGATCTGCGCGCCGATGCGCGCGTCGAGACCCGCACCGGCCCATTGCTGGACCAGGTGGTCGCCTTGCGCGCGGAATCCTTCGGCGGGGTGTTCCACCTCGCCTCGGCCGTCTCCGGCGAATGCGAGCTGGACTTCGACCTCGGCATGGCCTCCAACCTCGATTCGACCCGCGCGCTGCTCGACGCACTGCGCCACCGGGTCGTGCAGCACGGCGATGCGCCGGCGCGGCTGGTGTTCGCCAGCTCGGTCGCGGTCTTCGGCCCGGACGACGACCACCCGCTGCCCGTCCTGGTCACCGATGACACGCTGCCCACGCCGCAGACCAGCTACGGCATCCAGAAGCACATCTGCGAGCACCTGATCACCGACTACACCCGCAAGGGCTACCTGGACGGCCGCGCGGCCCGGCTGATGACCGTCACGGTGCGTCCCGGCCGGCCCAATGGCGCGGCGTCCTCGTTCTTCAGCGGCATCCTCCGCGAGCCGCTGGCGGGGCTGGAGGCGGTCTGCCCGGTGGACCCGGACGTGTCGCACCCGCTGACCTCGCCACGCGCAACGGTCGAGGCGCTGATCCGCGTCTTCGAATGCAGCCGCGCCGAGTTCGGCGGGCGCACCGCGCTGAACCTGCCGGCGCTCAACCTCACGGTGGCGCAGATGCTGGACGCGCTGGAAGCGGTGGCGGGTCCGGCCGTGCGGGCGCTGGTGCGCTTCGAGCGCGACGAGCGCATCGCCGGCATCGTGGCGCGCTGGCCGGCGGGCGCCACCGCCGAGCGGGCGGCGCGGCTCGGCCTGCAGCCGGAAACGTCTTTCGAGGACATCATCCGGCAGTACATCGCCGACCAGGCCTGAGACCGGAGACCGGAGACCCGGTCCTCGGGATCAGCTCCCCGCGACCATCATCTTGTCGACCAACACCGAACCGATGGTCTTGCTGCCCATCGTGTACTCGTCGGCGCCGATGGCCACGATGCCCTTGAACATCTCGCCGAGGTGGCCAGCGATGGTGACTTCCTCGACCGGATGGACGATGCGGCCGTTCTCGACCCAGAAGCCCGCCGCGCCGCGCGAGTAGTCGCCCGTCACGTAGTTGACGCCCTGCCCCATCAGCTCGACCACGAACAGGCCGCGGTGCAGCTTGCGCAGCATCTCGTCGAGGTTGTCGCCGGTGGCGGTCAGGCGGCTGCGCAGGTGCAGGTTCTGCGAGCCGCCGGCGTGGCCGGTGGTCTTCATGCCCAGCTTGCGGGCCGAGTAGCTCGACAGGAAGTAGCCCTGCGTCACGCCGGCCTCGACCACCTTGCGCGCCTGGGTGCGCACGCCTTCGTCGTCGAAGGGCGCGCTGCCCTTGGCCTTGCGGATGTGCGGGTCTTCGTCGATGTCGATGTGGTCCGGAAAGACGGGCTGGCCGAGGCTGTCGAGCAGGAAGGTCGCCTTGCGGTAGAGCGCACCACCGCTGGTGGCCTGCACATAGGCACCCAGCAGGCCGGCGGCCACGGTTGATTCAAACAACACGGGCATCTCGCCGGTCGGGATCTTGCGGCCCTTCAGGCGCGAGAGCGCGCGCTGCGCGGCGTAGCGGCCGACGGACTCGGGCGAGGCCAGATCGGCGGCGTCGCGCATCGAGGTGTACCAGGAGTCGCGCTGCATGTCGCGGCCACGGCCGGCGATGGGCGAGACCGACAGCGAGTGGCGCGAGCTGGCGTAGCCGCCGCAGAAGCCGCGGCTGTTGCCGGCGTAGAAATGCGACTGCTGGGCCGAGACCCCTGCGCCCTCGGAGTTGGTGATCATCGAATCGGTCGACAGCGCCGCCGCCTCGCAGCGCAGCGCGAGTTCGGCCGCCGTTTCGGCGTTCACCGCCCAGGGGTGGAACAGGTCGAGGTCGCAGTCGGCTGCCCAGCCAAGCGCGAGATCCTGCTGGTCCGGCAGACCGGCTGCGGTGTCCTCGGCGGTGAAGCGGGCGATGTCGAAGGCGGCGCGCACCGTCTGGCGCAGCGCGGCGGGCGAAAAATCGGAGGTGCTGGCGTTGCCGCGGCGCTGGCCGATGTAGACCGACACGCCGATCGCCTTGTCGCGGTTGCGCTCGACGTTCTCGATCTTGCCCTTGCGCACCGAGACCGACAGGCCGGCGCCTTCGGACACTTCCACCCCCGCGTCGCTCGCGCCGAGCGATTTGGCCAGCGCCAGCGCGTCTTCCACCAGCGTGCGGAACTGGTCCCGCGAATAGGAGAAACCGGCATCTGGACGCACGGCGGCGGCGGCATCCGCCCCCTCGGCAACAGCAGCGGGACGGGTCTTGGCAGTCTTTGCAGTCATGTACGGGTCGGGCCGGTGGTGGTCGCTCGTATCATAGCTGTCGTCTTCACCCCGACCGCCCATGCACCCGAACGACCACTTTGACCACGACGAGGCCGCACCGGCCCGCGATGACGACTTCGCCGACCGCCCGAGCAAGACGCGGCTGAAGCAGGACATGCACGACCTGCAGGCGCTGGGCAAGGAGCTCATCGAGATGCCCGACGCGCGCCTGACCGCGCTGGACATGCCCGAGTTCCTGCTCGACGCCCTGCTGCAGCTCAAGCGCACCCGCTCGCACGAGGGCCGGCGCCGCCAGTGGCAGTACGTCGGCAAGCTGATGCGCCGGGTCGATCCGGAGCCGCTGCGCGAGGCGGTCGCCTCGTTCAAGGTGCCCGGCGCCAAGGAGACCCTCGCCCTGCACACCGCCGAGCGCTGGCGTGACCGCCTGCTGGCCGAGGACGACGCCCTCACCCAGTGGATGAGCGAGCACCCGGACACCGATGCCCAGGCCCTGCGCACGCTGATCCGCAATGCCCGCAAGGACCAGCTTGCCGCCGCCGCGCAGCCCGCCACGGGCACGGGCACGGCCGAACGCAAGGGCCGCGCCTACCGCGATCTGTTCCAGCGCATCAAGTCCGCGCTCGAAGCCGCCGCCAAGGCGGACGAGCTGGCCGCCCGCGACCTGGACGAGGAAGACGACGATGAGTGACCCCACCGCAGCAGCCGCAGCCGCAGCAGCCCTGCCACCGCCCGAGCCGGTGCGCATCGGCCTGGTGTCGATCAGCGACCGCGCGAGCAGCGGTGTCTATGAAGACAAGGGCATCCCGGCCCTGCAGGACTGGATGGCCCGCACGCTGCACAACCCGGTCACCTGGGTCACGCGGCTCATTCCGGACGAGCAGGAGGGCATCAGCGCCACGCTGCGCGAGCTGGTCGACGTGCACCAGTGCGACCTCGTGCTGACCACCGGCGGCACCGGCCCCGCGCTGCGCGACGTCACACCCGAAGCCACGCTGGCCGTGGCCGACAAGGTGATGCCCGGCTTCGGCGAGCAGATGCGCCAGATCAGCCTGCGCTTCGTGCCGACGGCGATCCTGTCGCGGCAGGTGGCGGTGATCCGCGGCAAGGCGCTGGTCCTGAACCTGCCGGGCCAGCCCAAGTCGATCGCCGAGACGCTGGAAGGCCTGCCGAACGCGGTGCCGCCCTGCCCGGGCATCTTCGCGGCCGTGCCCTACTGCATCGACCTGATCGGCGGGCCGTACCTCGAGACCCGCGACGCGGTCTGCAAGGCCTTCCGCCCGAAGACGGCACAGCGCCCGTCGCGCGGCTGAGTCACCCGCCCCGGCTCACTGCTCGACGGCGCCAAGGTCAGGCGCAGCGCCCTTCGTCACCCGCGCCTGGGACCGCCCGACGGCGTCCAGCTGCCACAGGATCGGCACGGCGGCCACGCCGGCCGGGGCCGGTCCGGCGGCATCCACCAGCGCGCTGCCGGGCTGCGGCACCCAGTTGCCCTCCACCAGCGGCGAGCGCAGGCCCACCAGCGGCGCGGCGGCCAGCAGCAGCTGTCCGGTCAGGGTGTGCCACTGGTCGATGTCCTGCCAGCCGATCGACAGCCAGTTCTTCCCGAGGTGGACCACGCCGCCGGTGACCCAGAGCGGCCCCACCGACTGGCCCGCACGCAGGCTCTTCTCGGACACCGTGCTGGCGAACACGATGGCGTTGTTCCAGACCTCCGCGCGCTCCTCGGTGGTGGAGAGCTGGAAGACTTCCGCGCTCTTGCCCGTGACGATGACCGTGTTGTGGAAGAACTGCAGCACGCCCTTGCGGAAGATCGGCTCGCCCCAGAGCGCGCCCGGCGTGCTGCCGGCGTGGTCGCCACCGTAGTGGATGACGCTGCCGGAGTCGCCGTCCTTGCGGATCTGGTTGCCGTAGACCAGCGTCGTGCGGTAGTCGGCCCGCGGCAGCACCAGCAGCGGGAAGTCCTCGGCCTCGACCAGATCGATGGCGTGGGCGCCCTCCTCGATGCGGTTGTAGCGCACGACGAGGCCGGCCGAGCGGTCCTTGATCGCATTGCCCCGTGCGCCAGCGCGCAGCGGGCCGTAGACGTTGTGCTCGATCACGACGCCCAGGCCCTGGGTGTAGGTGCTGTGCTCGGACTCGCTGCCGACCACGCCGTTGCCGTGGATCACGTTGCCGACCAGGCGCAGGTTCTCGGTGACCGCGCCGCTGCCGTCGTCGGCCGAGCGGCTGAACACGCCCATGGCGCAGTCGGTCAGCTCGTTGTCCGCGATGGTGACGTGGTCGCCGCGGTCGACCCAGATGCAGGCGCCAAAGGCGTCGTAGGTCTTCACCGCGCCTGCGGCGTCACGGAACTGGTAGGCCGGGTGGGCGCGGGTGAACTTCAGTCCGTCGATCTGGAGGTAGGTCGGCCGGTCCGTCCAGGCGTCCGACGCCAGCTTGGTGACCATGACCAGGGCGCGACGTTGCAGGATGTCGCTCACGCTGCCCGCGAACGCCGCCAGCAGCCCCGGACTGGTCGTCGCCCCCTGCCCATCGATCACCGGACGCTCGCCGTTGGGGCCACGCACGCCACACACGCGCACCGGCCGGGTCGCCGTGCCGTGGGCGGCCAGCAGGAACTTGCCGCGGTAGGGCGTGGCGCTGTAGTGGATGCGCACGGTGTCGCCCGGCGCGAGACGCTCCCAGGGCACCTGATCGAGCGACGCCAGGGGCTGCCCGGGGCCGACTGCGTAGTCGGTGCCCGCTCCGGAGGGCACACACGCCGGCCAGGGCAGCAGCGGGCGCTCGTCCGGCTGGGCAAAGGCCGCCGTCATCGGCTCGACCATGGACGCCGTCGATGGTCCGCTCCCGCCATCGCCCTCTGCGGACCCGTCACCGCCCCCTCCGCCCTCTCCGCCGCCGCCACAGCCCGACAGGGCCACGCCGCAGACGAGCAGGCCGGCGCCCAAGCCCAGGCGCCAGCCGATCCGGAATCCCGCTGCATGCATGAAATGCCCCGCCACCATGTTGTGTCAGGACGTAACTTACCGCAAAACCACATCAGCATGCTGGCGTGGTGCTTTGGCGTACCGATGCCAGTCCCGCGCTACTTCACCAGCCGGTTGAGGCCTTCCGCATCGAACTGCTCGGTGGTGTGGGCATCCTGCGGCACGCAGGCGTCGGCCGGCAGTTCGCGCGAACGGGCCGAGAGCTTCTCGATCGCCTGCCAGAGCAGCGCGATCTGGTGCTCGTGGCCCGAGGCGTTGTCGATCAGGCCCTTCATGGCCTGCGCGACCGGGTCCTCGCCCTGCGTCACGCCGTAGGCCGAGAAGCCCATGCGGGCGGCCACGGCTTCGCGCTGGGCGTCGAGCTGCGCGGCGATGATGCGGGCCGGGTTGCCGACCGCGGTGGCGCCATCTGGCACCGGCTTGGTCACGACGGCCCCTGAGCCAACCCGCGCGCCGTCCCCGACCGTGAAGCCGCCCAGCACGCTGGCGTGCGCGCCGACGATCACGCCCTTGCCCAGCGTCGGGTGCCGCTTGGCGCCCTTGACCAGCGAGGTGCCGCCGAGCGTGACGCCCTGGTAGATGGTGCAGTCGTCGCCGATCTCGGCCATCTCGCCGATCACCACGCCCATGCCGTGGTCGATGAAGACGCGGCGGCCGAAGGTGGCGCCGGGATGGATCTCGATGCCGGTGAAGAAACGCCCCAGGTGCGACAGGAAGCGCCCGGGCCAGCGCAGTCCGCGCAGCCAGCACCAGTGCGCCACCCGCTGGATCCACAGCGCGTGCAGGCCGGGATAGCAGGTCACCACCTCGAAGGTCGACCGGGCGGCCGGATCACGCTCGAGGATGCAGGCGATGTCTTCTTTCAGGCGACGGAACATGGCGGGCTCGGAGGAACGGCAGGGAGCCCCCAGTGTAGGCGCCGCCTGAAAACCGCGCCGGCCAGGTCAGCGGGAGACGGGTTCCGCCTGCAGTTTCGGCGTGGTATGGCCAGACGTCCGGGTGCGCGCCACCGGATCGATCGCGGCACGCAGCCACCGGGACAGGGGCCGCTCGACCCACCGGTTCACCATCCACGACACCACCACCACCGCGCCGACCACCAGCACCACCCGCAGGTGGAAGTCGATGTGCTGCCAGCCCGGTGCCATCAGCGCGATGTAGCCGATGTTCTGGTGCAGCAGGTAGACCGGGTAGGTGAGCGCGCCGAACCAGTACACCAGCGGCGAGGCCCGCATCGTCCACCGGCCACTGATGACGAGCAGGAACACGCCCTGGAACAGCAGCAGGCAGAGTGCCACCTGCACGGGCGTGCCCAGCGACACGGCGCCGTTCTGACCGAGCTTCCCGGCCTCGGCCGCGGTCCAGCCGTACCAGAGCGTCAGGCCGAAGGCCCACAGCAGCAGCAGGACCCGCGCACCAGTCCAGCCCCGGCGGCTGATCCGGTAGTACAGCATGCCCGCCACGAACAGCGGCGCCCAGCGCGCATCCAGCCACAGCTCCAGCGAATACACGGGGCGCACCGCATTGACCGAAGACACCAGCAGCCAGGCCGCGATCCACCACTCCAGCCGCCGCAACTGGCCGAAGTGCAGCAGCATGATCACCAGCAGGTAGAACTGCAATTCCACCGCCAGCGACCAGTACGCGCCGTCCACGAACTCGACATGGACCCAGTGCGGCACCATCGTCAGGTTGGCCAGCACCTGCACCGGCGTCACCGCAAAGGCCTCGCGGCCCGACCACCACGCCACCGCCGCCGTCAGCAGCACGCCGACCCAGAACGCCGGATACAGCCGCGACACCCGCGAGGCGATGAAGCCCCGCACCGTTGCGCCTTCGGCCGTCATCAGGATCACGAAGCCGCTGATCATGAAGAACAGGTGCACCCCGAGGTGGCCCAGCTCCGCCAACGGCTGCAGCCAGGGCAGCGTCGGATCGAGCAGCCAGCCGCCCTGCTGCCCGCGGTGCAGGAAGTGGAATGCCAGCACACTCAGGCAGGCGAGGCCTCGGAGGAAGTCGATCTGGTGGAAGCGGGGAACGGCGTTCATGACTGAATCATGTCGGCCGCTTCTCCCCCAAATCGAGGACAGATTTTGCAATTCCGCGCAGAACGTGAATTTCTTCCGCCGTCAATTGCGCCCGATTGCACAGTTGGTTCAGCCTCGGCAACAACTTGCGCGGAACGTCCGGATTCAGGAAACCGATGCGGACCAGGGCCTGCTCCCAGTGCGCCAGCGCGCCCTGCACCATGTCCACCGAGGCGAGCCGCGGGTCCCGGGTGCGCGGCGTCACCCCGAAGCCGCCCAGCGCCTGCCGCCAGTCGTAGGACAGCAGCTGCACCGCCTGCGCCAGGTTGAGCGAGCCGTAGTCCGGATTGGTCGGGATCGACAGGCAGACGTGGCAGCGGTAGACATCCTCGTTGGACATGCCGTAGCGCTCGCTGCCGAAGACGAAGGCCACGCTGGCCGCGCTCGCGGCGAGTTCCTCGAAGTACGGCCGCGGCGCCACGGTCGGCGGGCCGAAGTCGCGCGGGGTCATCGCCGTGGCGCAGGCGACCTGCACGCCGTCGAGCGCCTCGTCCAGGGTGTCCACGATGCGCGCCCGCACGAGGATGTCGGCGGCACCGCTGGCCATCGCCACCGTTTCCTCCTGGCTGAGCACATTGCCGAAGCGCGGCGCCACCAGCACCAGATCGGTGAAGCCCATCACCTTCATGGCCCGCGCCGTGGCGCCGACGTTGCCCGGATGGCTGGTGTTGACCAGGACGAAGCGTGTGGAATCTGGCATGGGATCGTGAAAGCACCGTAAAATGGACGGTTATCTTAGGCCCGCAGGCTTGCACTGCCCGCCACCGCTCTTTCCCACCGTCAGCCCCTTGCCCAGTCGCCGCGCGCACCGCGCCGCGACCATCCGCCGTTCGAGCCCCCGGAGTCCCCTCGCCATGTCGCAAACCAATTTGCATCCCATGCTCAACATCGCCATCAAGGCCGCACGCGCGGCCGGGGCGATCATCAACCGGGCCAGTCTCGACGTCGACCGCCTGACCGTCACCAGCAAGGGGCCCAACGACTTCGTCACCGAAGTCGACCAGGCGGCCGAGCGCATCATCATCGAGACCCTGCTGACCGCCTACCCGGACCACGCCATCCTCGCCGAGGAATCGGGCCGCTCCATGGGTTCGCACACCAGCGACTACGTCTGGATCATCGATCCGCTCGACGGCACCACCAACTTCATCCACGGCTTCCCGCAGTACGCGGTGTCGATCGCGCTGGCGTTCAAGGGCAAGGTCGAGCAAGCCGTCGTCTATGACCCGGCCCGCAACGACCTGTTCTACGCCACCAAGGGCCGCGGCGCCTTCATGAACGACAAGCGCCTGCGCGTGTCCAAGCGCATCCGGCTGGCCGACGCCCTCATCGGCACCGGCTTCCCCTTCCGCAAGGGCGACAACTTCAAGCGCTACCTGAAGATCTTCGAGGAGCTGATGCCCCTGTGCGCCGGCCTGCGCCGCCCGGGTGCCGCCGCCCTGGACCTGTGCTACGTCGCCGCCGGCTGGTACGACGCCTTCTTCGAGACCGGCCTGCACCCCTGGGACGTCGCCGCTGGCTCGCTGATCGTCACCGAAGCGGGTGGCCTGGTCGGTAACTTCACCGGCGAAGCCGACTTCCTGTACCAGCGCGAAGTGCTGGCCGGCTCGCCCAAGGTCTATGCGCAGCTGGTGCCGATCCTGGCGCCCTACACCCGCGTGATCACCGAGGACGAGGCAGCGCCCGCGGGCACCGCCACCCCGGCAGCGGTCGCGCCGAAGGCCCGCTCCACCAAGGTCCGCGCCAAGACCAGCGCGACCGGCACCGACACCATCGCCCCGGCCCGCAGCAGCAGCTCCACCACGCTGACGCCGCTGGACGTGTTCATTGCCGAGACGCAGCCGGAGCTGGTCGCCGAGCTGGCAGCCGAGGAAGCCGCTGAACAGGCCCCCGAGAAGCCCGTGTTCGACATCCCGCTGTCGCCCGCCGCTGCGCTGGCCGCTGCCTTCGAGCCGATGCCCGATGCCGAGGCCGCGCCCGCCCCGGTCGTGACGATCCGCAAGCCGACGCGCATCAAGAAGGAAGACATGCCGCCGAAGGAAGAGCCGGCACCGGAACGCAAGCGCAGCCGCCGCGACGACGCGCCGTACTGAGCCCGCGCCAGCCGCATCGCCTGGCGACGCGGCTTGTCGGGTTCAACCGCGGCGCTGGACCCGCCGCGTCGGAGACGGACATGTGGAGGTGCGAGCCTCCCGCGCTGAGCGTGCCGGAGAGGCTCAGGATCTCGAGCGGGCACAGTTGCTCCGCAGCGAGGTCGTCCAGGGCCCGGCGCAGGTCGACGCCGGGCGGCAATCGGACCGGCAGGAAGGGCATGGCGCTCAAGGCCCAACGCGCCCGAAGTGCCCGAAGTCCCCGGGCTGCTTCATTTCCTGCATTGGCCGCGCACCGGCTCCGAGCCGTCCTTGCACTCGGTGATGATCGTGTCGACCTTCCTCTCTGCCTTGGCTGGCAGGTTGCGCGGGGCCGTGCCGGACTCGGTCTGCGTGGTCTGCGTGGTCTGCGTGTACAGCAGCTTTTTCGCCCCGCGGTCGCAGGTGCCGACCACGCGGCCCGCCGAGGGCGCGCTGGCGTCGACCACCGACACGCTGAAGGCCGAGACGCCCGACGCGCGGATCTTCGCCTCCACGTCAGACCGGAGTTCGTCGCAGGAAAACGCGCTGCTGGGGCCCGCCTGAAGCAGGGCGATGGTGGTGGCGATGGCGCCGAAGGTGGGATGCAGTCTCATGGTGCGCGGATTCTGCCGCAGGTGCGTCGATCTCACCCGCATCGACGGCATCGATCTCACCACCGCCCTGGTCGTCGTCTCCGAGATCGGCGCCGACACGAGCGGCAAGACCAAGCGCTGTGCCAACCGCGCCGCACAGGCGCTTCGGCTGGCCGTCACCGCCTCCGCCCACAAGCTTGCTCGCCTCCTCTACGCCAAACGTGCCCAGCAACTCGGCATGGCGGTATCCGTCCGGCCAACCCACATTGAATCCTGAGGACCGGACGAGGATGCTTGTGTCCACGAACAAATGCGTGGACACATGGACACTTCTCAAATCGGAACCCAAGACGTTGCTGCAGCGGCCAAGCGTCGCTGGCGGCGG